>JAMCPM010000007.1 GCA_023382335.1 Actinomycetota bacterium | reverse complement strand
GCCGTCAATATGGAGACAGCAATCACCGCGGCGATGATCAAAAAGGCCGGCAGAACTTTGACGGGCGCGGTTCTCATACAACATTTCTTTCCCGATGCGGCTTTTTCAAACCACCGCCGGGTTTGCCGCGATTGAAAAGCGGTAATAAGAGCTGATATAACCACGCTCATCCACGATGGGACCCCGGACCGTCTTGAAGAAAAAGGAACAACTGATTTCGCGGCGGAAGTTTCTCGAGCTCAGCGCCATTACCGGCGTGGGCGTGATGATGCCTTCTCTTTTCTCGATCGGTTGCGGCGAACAGGCGCAGGAGGCTGTGACTTCGTCAACACGCGTAAACAGAAGCGCGGCCACTATCGACAGATTTATCGACCCGCTGCCGGTCCCGGCCAGACTCGCGCCCGACACCGGCAGGTATGAGGGCCAGGATTACTATGAGATCCACATGTCCGAGTTTCAGCAGGAGATGCATAGCCAGTTGCCGCCAACGACCGTCTGGGGCTTCGAGGGCTCGACACCGGGGCCGTTGATCGAAGCCCGGCGCGACCGTCCGGTGCGGATCAAGTGGATCAACGACGGCCTTCCCCGGACACATCTGCTCAAGGATTCCATCGACCCCACGCTCGATGACATGGCGGCCATGCCCGAAGTGCGCACCGTGATTCATCTGCACGGCGGACATACTCTGCCGCAGTATGACGGTCTGCCCAACGCATGGTCTACTCCAGGCGCCGCCCGGACCGGCAGCACTTTCTTCGATGGCGACTTCATCTATTCCAACTCACAGCAGGCGTGCATGCTGTGGTATCACGACCACGCCATGGCCATCACCAGGCTCAACGTCTACGCCGGGCTGTCGGGCGCGTATCTGATCCGTGATGATATCGAGGACAGCCTGGGCCTGCCCGCGGGCGATTATGAGATCCCTCTGGTGATCCAGGACCGGGATTTCAACGATGACGGCTCGCTGTCATATCCGACCAGGGGCGTGACCGCCGAGCATCCGGTCTGGACGCCCATGTTCCTGGGCAACATCCCCCAGATAAACGGCAAAGCCTACCCCTATCTGGAAGTCGAGCCGCGCCGTTACCGGCTGCGTCTGCTCAACGGCTCCCAGGCGAGGACTTATAATCTCTGGTTCGATATTCAGGGAAGCGCGCACGGCGTTCATGTGATCGGCAACGACGGCGGCCTGCTGCCGGCGGCCGTACCCGTGAGCAAGTTGCTGATCAGTCCAGCCGAGCGCTTTGACATAATTGCCGACTTTTCGTCTTTAGCCCCGGGGACGACCCTGACATTGAAGAATGACGCCGCGGCGCCGTTCCCCGCCGGCGGAGGCGCTCAGCCCCAGATCGGTGAACTGATGCAGATCCGGGTCAGTAAGAGTCTGCAGTCCGGGGATAGAACGACACCAGCGGCGTCACTTGCCTTGCCGCCGCTGCCCGCCTTAAGCCCCACCGCCGGGCTCGCCAGCCGCGTCATCAATCTGGAGAACATCGAAGGCGCTACCGGCAGGCTGCAATTGCAGATCAACAACAGACTCTTCCGTGATCCGGTCGAGGAGCAGCCGCGGGACGGAACTACCGAAATCTGGGAATTTGTCAACCTGACGGAAGAGGCGCATCCGCTCCATCTGCACCTGACCCAGTTCCAGATTCTCAACCGCCAGCCGCTCGACCAGATCAATTACTGGAACGCCAAGGAAGCCTGGCGCGCCGGAACGAGCCCCAAGCCGGATCCCAACAGCTACGTCACCGGCCCGGCGGTGGCGCCTCCCCCGCATTCGGCCGGATGGAAAGACACAGCCCTGGCCATGCCGGCGGAGATACTCAGGATCGTGGCGCCCTTCTCACCGCCGGATGGAGCTTCGCGCCCGGCATCCTATGTGTACCACTGCCACATCCTGGAACACGAGGACAACGAGATGATGCGCCCATTCGAAGTTGTTTAGGCTGCCGGCCATCGTCTTGCTTTCACTTTTCAGTTAAGCAGGGGAATTCCCCGGTTTACGCGGGATTGCGGGAAACCGGCTTCGATGATGCCGGCGCCTGCTCCACAGACTGCTCCGCCAGCCCATGGCCGGTTTCGATCATCTCCCGGAGCTGGCTGGCGAAACGGGCCGCGGGGCCGCCGTCGATGATGTCATGGTCCACCTGCACCGACAGATCGAGGAACTCGCGCACCTCGATGCCGCCGTCGACGGCAGCGGGCTTCTTGACTACGCCGCCGATGACGACCGCCAGCGTGTGATTGGGATTGTAGATTCCCCAACCGCCGCCGCGGCCGAACATCCCGATCGCCGTCAGCTCCACCGTGCCGGCATGTTGCTTGACCCAATCAGGGTTTTTAAACACTACCCACTGGATCAGCATCCTGACAAAATGCGGCAGACGGACAAACCACTGCATGTAGCGCCAGGTGCCGGCGCTGCCGCTCTGCTCGGGCATGCTCTTGACTGCCCGGATCTCGGCATCGAGATCGGTGGGGGTCCTGCTGTTGGCATTGCGCAGAGTGTGAAGATAGGGGAATTTCCTGCCGTCGAGATCGATCTCGATCGGCATGTAGATGTCGACGTCGTCGAATATCACCAGCCGGTTTCCCCAGGAACGCATCGCCTGCACGCTTTTATCCCGGTCAACCGCCTGCGCCAGGCACCAGGCGACGTAAGCGGTCATCGAGAGCGGCTGCCCGGTGCGGAGCCGGTGCCCGCGGATCAACTGGCGGGTCCTGGTCACATCCACCTCGAATAGCCCATGGATGAACTGGCGCCGGCGCGCCAGGCGTCCGGCATCGACCATCAGGCGCCTGATACGGGGATAGGGCTTTACTTCGCGATCGCTGATCAGAAGCCCAGCTTTTCGTTGACGAGTATCATGGTCACCATGCGCCTGGAATATTCGGGCTCGCCGTAGATGACAAGCACCTTGTTGATGGCGCTGCCGGCGGCGCCGGTGCTCTTCATGCGACGGTCTTCCAGGGGGAAGACATATTCCCGCAAGCGCCGGAATCCGCTGTCGAGATCGGGCACTATCTTTTGCGTCCCTGCGATCCAGATGATGTTCCTGGCGCAGTAGGCATATGCCGGCAGCTGGCTGCCGGAAGCTGAGGCTATAACCAGCTCGCCCGCTTCTGTTATCGCGTGCACGCTGCCCATGAAGTAGTCAGCCATGGTGCTGCGCCGGCGCAGCTCCACCAGCCTGGCCGGATCTTTTTCCGCGAAGATCTTGTCCTTGAGGTTCTTCCAGGGATGTTTGCCCGAGATCAGCAGATCGATAAAGCCGATCTTTTCCAGCGTGACCGAGGCCCCGGTCATGACCGAGGCTCCCTCGGGGATCAGGCTGACCAGTCTCTCGAGCGCCTGTTCCGGAGATTGAACCGTCTCGGCATACATGCCGCGATTGCGTATGCCCTCGGCGGCGCGCTCGATTCGGGCAGGCTCCGGTAGCTGAACGAATTCCATGAATTTGTCATTCCCTCAGAGACTTGCGGGAAAACCTGCCCCCAAGTTTAGAGACGGGTTGGCGGGGAAAAAGCAAAGTATCAGATCAAATCGGCGGGATGGAGATGTTTTCCGTTTGCGGCCGCCAACAAGGGAGGAAGAAATGGACGCCAATTATTACTGCGACGCGATGTATGCCGAACTGACCTCGGTGAAATCAAGGCTCTATACCATCATGCGAGCGCTGGGAAACATGAGCGACGAGGAAAAGAGGGCCGCCAGCGCCGAGATGACGGAGATGAACCGGCTGGCCGACGATCTGAGCGCCAAGCTCGATCAGCTCAAGCGCGAGTGCCCCACCGACTGGAGCCCGCAGAAGCAGGAGATCGATAACACCCGGCAGCAGCTGAAAGAAAAAATAGATTACTGGGATGCCCAGCATATACCGGTTGCCTACACCGGCGGCTAGCCACGGAGGAAAACCCGAAAAGGTCGACGCGCAAGAAGGTAAAGAAGGCCTTTCACTGGATCATGGTCGTGTACCTGGTCTTCTACCTGCTCACGGGCCTGGGGATAATATATTGGCGGCAGATCGAGCCGTTGACCCTGGGCCTGCTGGGCAAGGCCCAGGCCAACCAGATCCACGACAATCTTCATTTCCCGTTTATAGCGCTGCTGCTCGTACACACATACCTGAGCCTGTTCATGAAGGATGAATGACAGCGCCTAGTACTTGGGCCCGGTGACATCCCCGTTCTGGTTATAACCTCTCTGCTCCCAGTATCCCTTGAAGTTGGGGTCGTTCGAGAGCTCTATGCTGGTTATCCACTTGATCCATTTGTAGCCCCATTTGTCCTCAGCGACCAGCATGAAGGGGAACCCACGCTCCGGCGGTATCGTGACATCGTTCATGCGGCTGGCCATGATGATGTCCCTGTCATAGAAAAAGGAAAGCGGGAAGGAAGTCGAGTACCCGTCGACGGCGCGCAATATCACCGTGTTGGCCTCGGGCCGTGCGCCCGCATCGCGGATGAGGTCGCGGACAAGGACGCCTTCCCAGAGGATGTTCACGCTCCAGCCCTCAACGCACTGCAGTTCCGAGACTTTCGAATAGTGCTGGCGGTTCAGCACCTGGTCGTATGTGAGCGATTCGTGGTTGTCGACCAGGCCGCCGATCTCAAGCCGGTAGCTGTCCCTGTCTATGTACTGCGGGCCCTTGATCGAGTTCTCACGGAAATCGGTGGCAACCGAGGAGAGGTCCTGGCCCTGATAATTTCTGATCTCGACGCCGTCCAGCTGGATGGCTGTCTGCCCGCAGGAGACGGGCAGCACGACCAGGGCGCCGGCCAGGGCCATTAACAGCACACGGATCATGCCAGAGGAAAGAGTCATGGTGCCGGGATTATATCCGTTTATCCGGGAAGTCAATCACGCCCCGCGGCGCCTGCCGGCGCGAAGTCAATCCCGTCCCGCGCCCTTCAGGCGGCCGTACAACTCGGTGATGAATCCCGCCTGGCCCGGCAGTATTTTTTCCTTCGCCGCATCGACGCCGAACCACCCGGCCCGGTCGATCTCGGGGAAGGAGACCTTCCTGCCCGAATGCGGCGGCCACTCGAGCTCGAAAGTGTTGCTGCTGATGGCGCCGGCGTCGAGGTCGCCCTCGAGGGCCCAGCAGGCCACGACCTTGCCGCTGCGCTGCTTCAGGGGAGTGAGCTCGATGAACTCGCCGACGGCTTCAAAGCCGGTTTCTTCCCGGAATTCGCGGCGGGCCGCGATCAGGGGATCTTCCCCAGCAACGTATTCGCCCTTGGGAATGGACCAGGCTCCGGCGTCTTTTTTTGCCCAGAAAGGCCCTCCGGGATGAACCAGGAGCAACTCGAGGATTCCTTCACGCAGGCGGTACATCAATATGCCGGCGCTGGTTACCATAGGTTTCCCGCCGGCGCGGCCGTGGGTGATCCCGCCATCATGACTGGATGCCGATGCCGGCCGTCATGACCTGGCGGTTTTGAGCAGCCGGGCGTTGATGGCGACGATGACGGTGCTGACCGACATCAGCGCCGCGCCCACCGCCGGGCTCAGGAGTATCCCCAACGGGTAGAGCACACCGGCGGCAAGCGGTATGGCAAAGGCGTTGTAGCCGGTCGCCCAGGCGAGGTTCTGCACCATTTTTCTATAAGTCGACCTGGTCAGGTCCATCATGGCGATGAGGTCTCGCGGATCGCTCTTGACCAGGATGATATCGGCCGCCTCGATGGCAACGTCGGTGCCGGCGCCGATGGCGATGCCGACGTCGGCCTGTACCAGGGCGGGCGCGTCGTTGACACCATCGCCGGTCATTGCCACAACCAGGCCTCTTGCCTGGATCTCCTTGACCCTCGCCGCCTTGTGCTGGGGCAGAACCCCGGCGAAATATTCATCCAGTCCGGTCTCCGCCGCCACCCAGGCCGCCACCTGCTCGTTGTCGCCGGTGAGCATCATGCAGCGGATCCCCATTTCCTTGAGCCTGGCGACTGCCTGGCGCGACTCCGGCCTGATGATATCCGCCAGCGCGATCGCCCCCGCGACCTCGCCATCGAGAACGACGAATACAACTGTCTTGCCCTGGGCGGCCAGGGAGGCGATCCTGGGGTCATCGCCTCCCTGGCCGTCGCCGCCCATTCCCTGTTCGCGCAGATAGCCGGGGCTGACGACCTTGACCTGGCGCCCTTTCACGACCGCCTCGGCACCCTTCCCGGGAATGGCCCTGAAGCCTTCAGCATCGTGGATACTGGTTGCCGAAGCCGCTACACCCCGGGCGATCGGATGTTCCGAGCGCGATTCCAGTGAAGCCGCATAGGTCAGGAGCTCGCCTTCGGGCAGGTCTCCGCCCAGCCGCAGGATGTCGGTCACGCCGAACTTGCCTTCCGTGAGCGTGCCCGTCTTGTCAAAGACCACAGCCTGTGTGTCCCTGGCCCTTTCAAAGGCCATGCGGTTGCGTATCAGCAGACCGCTTTGCGCCGCCAGCGCGGTGGAGACGGCGACAACCAGAGGAACCGCAAGCCCGAGTGCGTGAGGGCAGGTTATGACCATGACCGTGACCGTGCGCTCGAGCGCGAAAGCAAATCCCTGGCCCGAGAACAACATCCAGGCGGCCATGGTCACGGCGCCGCCGGACAGGGCCACGATCGTCAGCCAGAGCGCGGCGCGGTTGGCCAGGTCCTGCGTCCGCGATTTGCTCTCCTGCGCCTGGCGCACCAGTTCGATGACCTGCGAGAGGAAAGAATCGCTGCCGAGTTTCCTGACCTCGACCGTTACCGAGCCCTCGCCATTGATCGAGCCGCCGATCACCTCAAGGCCCGGTTTCTTGTCTACCGGCTTCGATTCACCGGTAAGCATGGCTTCATTGGCTGAAGTTTCGCCTTCGACCACGATGCCGTCGACCGGCATCTTCTCACCGGGGCGAACCAGAACCCTGTCATTTATGATTAGTTCGTCAAGTGGCACGTCAGCCACGGAACCGTCGGCGGCCAGTCTGTGAGCATCGGCTGGCATCAGCTTTGCCAGCTCTTCCAGGGCTCTGGACGCGCCCATCACCGATCGCATCTCGATCCAGTGCCCGAGGAGCATGATGTCGATCAGCGTCACCAGCTCCCAGAAAAAGATCATTCCCGAAAGACCGAGCACAACAGCGGCGCTATAGACGTAGGCGACCGTGATCGCCACGGCGATCAGTGTCATCATGCCGGGCCTGCCCGACTTCACTTCGCTGAAAAAACCGCTGAGGAAGGGATAGCCGCCGTAAAAATATACAAACGTGGCGAGCGCCAGCAACAGATAGCTGTCTCCGGAGAACACCAGGGAATCTTCCAGGCCGAACAGGCCCCGGAAGGAAGGCGACAGCACCAGAACCGGCGCCGTCAGGCCCAGCGAGACCCAGAAGCGTTTGCGGAAGTCGGCGATCATGCCGCCATGATGGCCACCGTGAGCGCCATGGCCGGTGTGCTCATTGTGCCCGTTGTGGTCGTTCATATCCATGGATGTTGCAGACCTCTCCTCCATCATCTTCTCTCAAACCTGTTACTCATTCACGAATTTGGGAGATGAGTCCTTTATCGCCCTGCTCCTGGCGCTGCTCGTCGCTTCGTCCACGACCCTGCTGGGAGGGTTCACCGACCTCGAGGAAGAAGAGACCCGCTCCGACGTGCAGCGGACGGTGAGCGCCCAGCCAGTCTATGCCAAGGCTTATGGCCTTGCCGGGAATACCCCGGCCGAAGTCTCTGAAGAGGGGGATGACTAGCTATCACAGCTCGGGGGTGGCATCAACAAAATGCTTTCGGCTCTAGAGGATTCCCAACAGGAACTTTCCGAAACCAGCAGCCAGGAGATGCCGCGCCGTGAAGAGCTCTCTGCGTTATACGACCTGTCGCGGCAGCTTGCGGACACCAGCACCGATTTCGACACAATCCTCAAACTGGTCACAAGGCACGCGGTTGAAACGATCCATGTGACTTACGCCGAGGTCGTGCTCGTCGGGAGCGATGACCTGGTGGTGTGCGCCTGCTGGGATGCGGAAAGATCGGCTAGGCTATAAGCCCCGCTAATGCAGGCGATATTTCGTCAGATAAGTGTGAGGACCGGCATCGGTCGTGTGCTGTTTCTCAAAACCGAAGGGCTCGACGAATTCATCCAGCTGCCCGGGAGAGAGCCGGATATGAAGGGGCGGGCCTGGCGAGCCCTCGACCTTTTTGAACTCCACTATCACCAGTCTGCCGCCGGGTTTGAGCACCCGGGCGATCTCCCGAACAGCTCCTTCCCCCGTGTGATCCTCGATCAGGTCGTGAAGCGCTGTGGCAATCAGGCAGACATCAACGCTGTCATCCGCGAGGGGAATGTGTTTGGAGGCGTCGGCCACGGCAGCGGTCAGGTTGGTGACTCCTTCGGCAACAATGCGCCGGTTCAGCTCTTCGATGCCCTCCCGCCAGAGGTCAAATGCGTGGATTTTGCCTCCCGGCGCCATTTTTCTTGCTGCCGCGAGGGAATAATTGCCGATGCCGCAGGCGATGTCGGCCATCACCGGGCCCTGATCCAGCTCCAGCTCGGCCAGCACGGCTGCGGAATCCACGACTTCGAAGCTGCTCTTGCCGGCGGCTATTGGTTTGTCATTCATCTTGCATCCTCCATTCCTCTCTTGCGAACCTATTTCCTGGTTACTATATTCCATCACCAAAAGCCTTGCTAATGTTAGTGGTCTTGCTATTATAGTCAGAGTTTGTCGTGTTAATCCAAACTCCTGGAGACGACATGAACACCAAGAAGAAACAAATCTCTGATCATCTTCGCCTGATCTGGAGCATGGATTTTGAGACTGGCGCCTCGCTAAGCTTTCTCGGCCCGGGAATCCTGGAAATCCTTGACGCGCTTCCCTTCTATGTGATGCTTATCGATAAGAACCACCGCATTCTGCTTGCCAACAAGGCCACGCGCGATGTGCTTCACCTCGAACCGCACGAGATCGTGGGAGAGCATTGCCCCAAGGTCGTTCATGGAATCACCGAGGGCGCTTACGGCGGCTGCCCGCTCGAGGAAGCAGTACGGACCGGCGAGCCGGTGGAGCACGAATATTTTGACCAGCAAAGTGGCGCGTGGCTGAAGCGTTCGATATATCCCACGGGCACCTGGTCGGTTTCAGGTGAACAGATCTATTTCCACATGACGCAGGACATCACCCGGCAGAAGAAGGCCGAGGAAGCCCTGCGCGAGAGTCAAAAAAAACTCGGCCGGCTTTACGACGCGTCCAGGGAGCCGGAAGAATAAATCCCGGCGTGCTTTAGCGGACGGTCCATTCGCCTGTGTCATCAATCACTAGCGGATAGTCTCGTAATTGCAGGCGTCGAGGGCGATGGCGCGCCTGATCAGCATGGTCTTTGCCGCGTTGTCGCTTTCTTTCATCATCTTCCGGGCCAGTTCGGCGACGCTCCAGACAGTGCCGAAGTCCGTGTACTGGATGCTGCCGGATCCTTCCTCATAATCGTCGCGAGTATACGTCAACTGATCTTCCCGGCTGATATTCCCCTGCTCGATCTGCTGATACAGATCCGCCAGGATCGGGACCTTCAGGGTGCTGGCAGCCTGAAAGCCCAGATCCTGGTTGATTCCGAAACCCTCGTCAGTGTCCAGCTCCACTATGGTGATCCCGTATTTGCCGTTTGCGCCCGCGATCACTGAATCGTGCTCCAGCAACAGCGCTTTCCTGCTGGAGAGACTGCCCAGATCGGTAAGATCGGCCTGCGCGATGGCATCCGCCACCGAGACCACGAACGGAACCTGCCCCTGTTTTGGTACTGAAATACGAGTATTTTAGGCCCCGCGGGTTTCTAACACATTTCGTACATTTTATCATTGATATTCTATATCTATTATGTTGCTCTGATAATGGGCATCGTACACTAGCATAATGGTCAACTAAATTTATTATTATTTTCCAGTTAGGATGATTTTTAGAGCTATAGTCAAATTGGCCTGATTGATTGTATTAGCTATTTTTGTTATTCCGATGCAGCCGGTATGAGTTCTTTACCCCATGCTTTCGCCGGTAAAAAACCCATGATTTACAGGGAATAACCCCATGTTTATCAAATTATGTGCAACCCCTCAGACATATGCCCGAGTCAAACGCCTCAGTGATAAACCCTAGAGAGCACTAGGTAATTTCCGTAAGGCGCTTCCACATAACCCCGACAAGCGGTAGTGACATTACCTCATATTTTTGGTAGTTTCCCCCGATTATTTTCTGATGCTTTGCCGGGTAGGATATCGACAAATAGTTGGCAGCTGGCGGAAAGTCAGGCTAGGGAAAATCGGTTCTTATCTGGAAGGAGGCATCATGGCTGATAATGTTTCTGTAGAAACAGCGGAGGCACCGAACCTGGCCGATGCGGGCGCCGGTGCGGTGGAGGCGATCAAAAGCAGAATGTACTACCTCGCAGTCGCGCTGATGGCGCTCATGGTTCTTGCCGGAGCAGCAGCGGGCATACACGCCAAACTGATTGGATCGCTCGAGGCCTACGGGGCCACCAGGGAGATGCCATGGGGCATTCTCATTTCCACCTACGTGTTTTTCGTCGTCACCTCGACCGGCCTTTGCCTGGTCTCCTCGATAGGCCATGTGTTCGGCGTCAAGGCATTCACCCCCATCGCCAAGCGCTCGGTGTTCCTGGCGGTGGCAACGATCATGTCGGGCTTCTTCGTCATTTTCTTCGAGATCGAGAACCCCTTTCGCATGGCCGTTTATAACGTCATATCTCCCAACCTCACTTCGAACATCTGGTGGATGGGCACTCTTTACGGGGCCTACATGATGTTCATGGCCGTAGAATTCTACCTGCTGGTCACCGGGAAATATAAGATCGCGATGATCGCCGGCTTCCTCGGCGTCGTCTCGGGTGTCGCGGCCCACAGTAACCTGGGAGCGGTCTTCGGGATGCTCGACGGACGCGAGTTCTGGTACGGACCGTTCATGCCCATCTACTTTATCGCCTCTGCCATGATGTCCGGCGCCGCGGCGATTATCCTCTTCACCTGGCTCGGCTCCAAGGTCACCGGCAACGAGCTGGATCCGCCGATGCGCCGCGCGCTCGAGCTGACGACGACTGTTGGCATCCTGCTGATCACGATCATCCTCTTCTTCACGATCTGGAAGTTCATCATCGGTTACGCCGGCGGCGACGCCAAGAAGATGGCGCTCGACTCTCTGATCAAGGGGCCGTACGCATTCAACTTCTGGGTGCTGGAACTCGGCATCGGCATGCTCATCCCGCTGGTCCTCTTCATCAAGTCCCGCGGCAGGCAGCTGGGCATGATGGCAAGCGCCTCGGCGATGATGATGTTCGGCATCTTCTTCATGCGCTACGACCTGGTGGTCGTGGGACAGGTAGTGCCGGTGCAGTACGAGCTCAACGTCACCGAGTATTCACATCTGCTGAGCTACACGCCGAGTGCGCACGAGATACTGGTTGTCCTGGGGGGCATCGGTCTGGCGGGCTTGATCTTCCTGTTGGGTGAAAGGGTCTTTGAAGGCCACAAAACCGAAGCTCATTAAGGGAGGCACGATAATGGAACAGTCCCCCAACACACCTGAATCACCGGAACAGCAGGAAAAGAGAAGCGCCAGCGAGATGGAGCGGCGAACGTTCCTCAAGCTGGGCCTGGCGATCACGGGCGTGTTCGCCGGAGGAACCCTGCTGTCGGCCGCCTCAGTCGTGGACAAGGTCTTCGCCACGCAGCAGGAGTTCACTGACAAGTATCCCTACAAGCCGCATTACGCCATGGTCGTCAGGCAGGACAACTGCATCGACTGTGAGCGCTGCAAGGCGGCCTGCGCCAAGACCAATGACGTCCCCCGCTACGGTTACCGCACCCAGATCCTGCAGCAGGTCGATCCGGAAGCCATCGACCGGCGCCGCGAATTCATACCGGTCCTCTGCAACCAGTGCAACAATCCGGCCTGCACCAGGGCATGCCCCACGGGAGCGACTTACAAGGACAAACAGAACGGCATCGTCATGGTGGATAAGGACAAATGCATCGGCTGCAAGACCTGCATGTCGGCCTGTCCCTTCAACGCCAGGTATTACAACGAGGAGACCAAGGCGGTCGACAAGTGCAACTTCTGCTTCGACACGCGCCTGACCCAGGGCGAAACGACCACAGCCTGCGCCGCGGCCTGCCCGGCCAGGGTCCGCATCTTCGGGGATCTGTCGGATCCGCAAAGCGAAGTCTTCCAGCGGGTCCACAACATCGAGAAATCGGTGTGGGTGTTAAGGCCAGAGACAGGTGTCAAGCCCAACGTCTTCTACACGAAAGGTTAGGGAGGAGTGACCATGAAACGTCTAAGCATGATTCTGTTGCCAGTGTTGCTAGCCTCCATGACCATGGGGCTCATCGCCTACCGCGGTGAGACCTCCGCCGAGGAGATCGGCGTCGACAGCGGCAACGCCGCCACCAACGCCTACAGTGTCCCCGCTGACATCTATTACACCAAGTACGTCGATACGGTGGTCTTCAGCCATCAGACCCACGTAGCGGACGTTGGCCTGCAGTGCAACGGCTGCCACTCCGGAACCTTCCAGCAGAAAGCCAAGACGGTTGAAGCCAGGACCGACTTCAACATGCAAGGACTGAACAGCGGCAAGTACTGCGGTTCTTGCCATTCCTCCACCAGCAACGTCGCGTTTGCTGCAGACACTCAGTGCGCCAGGTGTCACCGCGGCGTCAAAGGACTGGAGGGTGTAGAGGAATCTGGCGGCGGCCCGGCAGAGGGCAGCAGCCAGGATCAGTATCAAGACAGTGTCCAGGATCAATACCAGAGAGGAGGCTAAGATGTCCAATCATTCAACAGCAGAGGAAGTCGAGTACCAGGAAGAGCAGCGGCCAGTAGCGGTTGAGGAAGTCGAAGCCAACGAGCAGGCGCACCAGAAACACCGTCTGTCGCCAGTGGAGAAGGTGGCATTCGGGATAGCCGCCACATTCTCGGCGGTGGTGCTCATGGTCTGCCTGTCGCTGACGGTTCTGGGCTTCATCTTCTCGCCCATCGCCGACACGCTGGTCTTCGCGATGCTGGCAGTCGCGACCGGGACCACATCGTACGCCATCTGGCGGGGGGGAAGGCGCAATGCGGCGTAGCATCAACCCCTTCCCCGAAGATCCGGGGAAGCTGCAGGCAAGTTGGCAAGTGCGGATGCCGCGGAGGCATGGGGAGCTTAAACAAGGCACGCGAGCGAGTTACGAGAGCGGCATGTTCCAGTCAACGGACGCGGGAGCTTTTCGATGGAAAGCTCGGAGGCTGTTAACCAGGCGGACGTAGGAGCCCTGACGAAACCGGGCACATGGTTTCGCTGGGCGCCTTATCACATCGTAGCTGCGGCGAGGCGGGTCAAAAGCCGGCCGCTGTTCCAGAAAGTGATAATCGCAAATACGGTGTTGATAATCCTGGGAACGCTGGCAGTCCACCTGGGCAGGAACTATTTCACTGACGGGGAGCTTGACGTCATGGTCCCCTTCCTGATCGGGGCCGTCTGTCTTTCGGTTCCGGTGAACTACTTCCTGGTGAAGATGGCCTTCCGACCGCTGAACGCCGTGACTGACACGATGAAGGCCATTCGCTCCGGCCGCCGCGGCATCCGCATCCCTGAAGTAACTGATGATGCACAGATAGCCGAGCTTTCCCGAAGCCTGAAGTCGATGCTGGATGCGCTCGAACGCGAGCGCAAACTGGGCGCCGCGTCGACGATCAAGGCTCAGGAAGAGGAACGAAAAAGGATCGCCAGGGAGCTCCACGATGAGACCAGCCAGTCGTTAACGGGACTGATGATCGGAATCAGGATGACAGAGAAGCTCATACCGGAATCCATGCCCGAGATCCGGGCGCGGTTGCAAAGCATCGAGGACCTGGCGCATGCGACCTTGGGCGAAGTCCATTCGATGGCCACCAAGCTTCGCCCCAGCGTGCTTGACGATCTGGGGCTGTCGGCGGCGCTTCGCTCTTACGTCAAGGAATTCACCAGGAACACGGAGGTCTTTGTCGACCTGCAGGTGCCCGCGACTGCGCGCCGGCTTCCTCCCGAGCTGGAGACAGTGCTCTACAGGGTGATCCAGGAGGGCCTCACCAACGTAGCCCGCCATTCGGGAGCCGACAGCTGCAGCGTCAGGCTCGAGGATCGCGGCAACAGGATCATCGGATTCATCTCTGACAACGGCTGCGGATTCGAGCCGGGCAGGATGATGAGATCAGAGAAAACCCGGGGTCTGGGCCTTCACGGGATGAAGGAGAGAATCGAATTAGTAGATGGTTTCCTTGAGTTTGAATCCCATGTGAATGCGGGATCAATCATCCATCTCGAAGTACCCATTGAGTCCAAGGAGGGATCCTCGTGAGCAAGATAAGGGTACTGCTAGCGGACGATCATGCGATACTGCGCACCGGACTCATGCACCTGCTGGGCGAGAAGGACGGCATCGAGGTCGTGGGCGAGGCCGAGAACGGCCGCGAGGCGGTCCAGAAAGCCCAGGAACTGAAACCAGACATCGTGCTCATGGATATCAGCATGCCGGTGATGAACGGCATGGACGCCACGCGCGAGATCAAGAGGAGGAACCGGGAAATCAAGGTGCTGGTGCTCACGGTCCACGATAACGAAGAATATATCTCGCAGGCTTTCCAGGCCGGCGCCGTCGGTTACGTGCTTAAAAAAGCGGCCGACAGCGACCTTGTCAACGCCATCGAAGTGGTGGCCGGCGGCGACTACGTGCTTCATCCCTCGGTGACCAAGATCATGGTTGAAAATTACATCGAGAAGATGGGTTCGGCCAAAGAGGCCACCCATAGCCATAACACCCTCACCGACCGCGAGCGCGAGATACTGAAACTGGTCGCCGAGGGCTTCACCAATCGTGAGATCGCCCAGTCGCTGTACATCAGCGTCAAGACCGTCGACACCCACAAGGCCAACATCATGGAGAAGCTCAAGATGCACAAGCGCAACGAACTGGTGCGCTACGCGATCGAGAAGGGCATCATGCAGGTGGACTTCAATGAGCTCATGGGCTAGTGGAGCAGATCTACCGGCGTGCTGAAAACCGTGGCGCCCGATCTACAGAGTGGCGCCTTTTTCCGACGCAGTGACTTGTGAGAGCTCGGCAGTGATGTAGAGAAACGCTTCTTCCACCGAATCGGTGACCATAAAGAGCTCCAGCTCTTCCGGGCCGATCATCCCGTACTTGAGCAGCGCCTCGAAGTTGACGATTTCCTTCCAGTATTTCTTGCCGAACAGGACCACCGGCAGATGCTTGGTGATCTTCTTCGTCTTCAGCAGCGTCAGTATCTCGAACATCTCGTCGAGGGTGCCAAAGCCGCCGGGGAAGAAGATGACCGCTTTGGCCAGATAGGCGAACCAGAATTTGCGCATGAAGAAATAATGGAAATGGAAGGCCAGCTCCCGGGTGATGAAGGTGTTGTAGGTCTGTTCCTGGGGGATGGAGATGGCCATGCCGACGTTCATGCCGCGGGCGCGCGAGGCGCCGCGGTTGGCTGCCTCCATGATGCCGGGGCCGCCGCCGGTGCAGATCACGTAGCGATGCTCCTCGTCGTTGAGCTCCTTGGACCAGACGGTCAGGCGCTCGGCCAGCTCGCTGGCCTCCTCGTAGTAACGCGACATCTCCAGCTGCAGCTCAGCCTGCTGTTTATCTTCCGGTGAGGTTGCTTGCTTCTGAGCCGCCTCGGCCTGCTCGAGCGAGACCACGCGGGCCGAACCCATGAACACGATCGTGTCCGCGATCGAATAATGGGAAAAGCGGCTTTCAGGCTCGAGATATTCGGCCAGTATCCGCAAGGGCCTGGCATCCCGGTGCTCGAGGAAGCGCCGGTTTCCATAGGCCGTGGCGGGCGGCTTCTTTTTATCTATTGGCATGGCGGGTTCCCGGTCGATTCGGTGGGTTGGGTAACGGCTCGGGCGGTTGCTAATCGGTGCGGCTGGTTACCTCGATCAGGTGGTAGCCGAACTGGGTCTTGACCGGTCCCTGAACCGTGTTGAGATCGGCGCTGAAGACGACCTCGTCGAACTCGCGGACCATCTGGCCGGGGCTGAACTCACCCAGGTCGCCGCCGCGCTGTCCGGAAGGGCAGGAAGAATACACCTTTGCCATCTCGGCGAAATCAGCTCCCTCGACGATCTCGATCTTGATCTGCTCGCATTTCTCCTGGCTGTCCACCAATATGTGCCGGGCTTGCGCTTTTGCCATCGTTTCCTCCGATTCTGTTTTAGTTAGTGCCGCTTTCGGCCGGCCGCTTGCAGTCCGTGCAGCCAGATATTCCTGATGATTATATACAGCGGATGCCTTTTGAACTAATGGGCGCCCTCGGCCAAGGCCCGCTGCCTGCCGAACTTCGGGGCGAAGTACAGCCACAACATGGAGCCGAGGTATAGCACGTAGCTCATAAGCGCGACCGGCGACGGCGCCGACTGGTACCCGAACAGCGAGTGCAGGACTGCGCCTGGCCCCGTTTCCTGGCTGAGCCAGGCTCCGGTGTTCCAGACCGGATCGGTCAGGGCCGCCGGCAGCAGGCCGCTGCCGAATAGATCCTGCACGCTGTTGGCCACCAGGCCGGCCGCCAGCACGATCAGCATGACTCCGGTAACGTCAAAGAATTTTTTCAGATTGAGGCGGTAGACGCCACGGTAGAAAACCAGTCCGGCGACCATCGCGGCGCCGAGTCCGACGCTCGCGCCGGCGACCGTGGCTGCGGTCCCGGATTCCGAAGCGCTGCCAAGAAGGAACAGGACCGTCTCAAAACCCTCCCGGGCAACAGCGGCGAAAGCAAGCGTGAGGATGGCAAGCGCCGACGAAGAAGTGGAGACCCTGCCAGGTGCGGAAGCCGTCCCGGAGGCCTTCTTCGCCCTCTCCTCGATAGCCGATTTCAGGTTCCGGCCGTGCCGCTTCATCCACATGATCATGAAGGTCAGCACGCTCACGGCCAGCAGGGTGACTACGATCTCGAAAGCCTCGCTTGCTTCGCCGACAAGGCTTTCAGCCAGGGAAAACAGCAGCGTAGCCGAGGCGATACAAAGACCTGCGGCGACGGCGGCGCCGTACCAGGCGTAGCGTTTGAGCCGGCCTTCACCAGACCGGTCGAGGAATGACAGGACCACGGCGACGACAAGGGCGGCCTCAAGACCTTCCCTGAGTGTTATTACCAGTGCTGTAAGCATTATATTCCTCTCCTGATTAGTTGGACTTTATTCACCAAGTAAGACTAGTCTAACTTTTCTGGAAGGGCCTGTCAAGGCATGTTCAAGCCCGGTTAGGAAACGGGTCGATGGGGGAACACCAAACGAACAGGCGCCGGAAAGCGTGGCTGGCTCCAACGCTGCCAGCGGCCTGTAAATCTGCTGACATCATTACGCCGCTGGTAGTATTCGGGCTGATCATCGCCAGCGACAGGATGCAGAAGCAGCAGAAGCCCGCGATGAAAAACGAGGAGCCGTGGCTGAAGCGGGCGGCTTGAACAGGGCGTACTTAGCGCCGGGCACGGCCGTCCCGCAGAATTGTAATCGCGAGGAAAAGGGGAAGGTCATGAAAATGGAATGCGAAATGGGAACGGTCCTGGCCTGCCAGGTTGACGCATGCTCGTACAACCGCAACCTCGAGTGCCGCGCCGGACAGATCGAGGTCGGAGGCTGCGAGCACGCCAAGTGCGACACCTTCACGACCGAACAGGTGGAAGAGCTGGAGACGGCCAAGCCGATGGTTGCCGCCTGCGACGTCGCCGGCTGCAAGTTCAACGAGAACGCGACCATGTGCCTGGCGCCGGCGATAAGCCTCGGCCATCACGCGGAGCATGCGGAGTGCGATTCGTTCGTGCCGGCTCTGTAGGCAGGCGGGCGGAAAGCTACCGAGGCCCGTTAACCGCGAGCGCCTCGCCAGCGCGGCTATGCGTGGGTGTTCTCAATATCAGAAATTTACCACCCTGTAAAATACTTTCTTGGCCGCTTCCGCGGTCAGGACGTAGAGCACCAGGATGACGGCCAGCATCAGCAGGAACTGCGGCGGCAGAGACACGAACTGGAATGGCGATCCCAGCGGCGTATAGGGAAGAATGATGACCCCGCAAATGACCAGGATCGTCGTCAGCAACAGATAGCGGCTGGGCGCGCTTTTGAAGAACGGCCTCCGGGTGCGGATGACCAGCACGATCATCGAGGCCGAGACGACCGACTCGATGAACCAGCCGGTGCGGAACTGCTCGGTCGTGGCGTTCATGATCAAAAGCAGCGCACCAAAGGTCATGTAATCGAAGATCGAGCTGACCAGCCCGAAGGTCACCATGAACTCGCGGATGAAGGGGATATTCCAGCGCCGCGGCCGCTCCACCAGTTCCTCGTCGACCCGGTCGGTAGCGATAGTAAGTTCCGGCAGATCCGTCAGAAAATTGATCAGCAGCACCTGTGTCGCCAGCAGGGGCAGGAACGGCAGGAAGAGCGACGCCCCGGCCATGCTGAACATATTGCCGAAGTTGGCGCTGGTCGCCATGAAGACGTATTTGAGCGTGTTGGCAAAGGTCGAGCGCCCTTCCTGCACGCCGCGGTCCAGCACACTCAGATCTTTCTCCAGCAGGACGATGTCGGCCGCCTCCTTGGCGACGTCCACGGCGCTGTCGACCGAGATGCTGACGTCGGCGGCGTGCAGCGCCGGACTGTCGTTGATGCCGTCGCCCATGTAGCCGACGACGTTGCCCGCCTTCTGCAGCGAGCGGATGATGCGCTCTTTCTGGTTGGGGTCGATCTCGGCGAAGATGTCGACCCGGTCCACCTGGTGCACCAGCGCCGAATCGCTCATGTGTACCAGGTCGGAGCCGCTGAGGACGCGGTCGCTGTTGAGCCCGACCTGCCGGCTGATATTGGCCGCCACCAGTGAATTGTCCCCGGTGATGATCTTGAGTTTCACTCCCTGGCTGTTGAGCCGCTCAATGGTTTTGCTGATGTCAGCCTTGGCCGGGTCGAGGAAAGTGATGAAGCCGAGAAAGGTCATGTCCTGCTCGGATTCCTTGGTAATCGAAGTCTCGCCGTCCATGACACGGCAGGCGACGCCGAGCACGCGCAGCCCCTGCGCCGAGAGCTTTTCAAATTCCTGCTCGATTTCGGCGCTGACGGCCGCGTTTGCTGACTCTTTCTCCGGCTTTACGCCGGCGGACAACAGTTTCCGGGTAGAGCCGTCCTGCGCCTCGACCTGCGTGCACACTGCCAGCACATTTTTTAGCGCCCCCTTGGTGATCAGCAGATTCTCGCCGTTGTGGCTGACGAGGATGCTCAGCCGTTTGCGGATGAAATCATAAGGGATCTCGTAGAGCTTTTCGTAGCCGGAGATATCGGGGTTGCCGTGCTGGCGGATGGCCTCGTCGATCGGATTGTTGAAACCGCTCTCAAAAGAGGCGTTGATGTAGGCGTACAGCAGTACTTTCTGACTGCCGGCGCCGTCGACGTCGAGCGTCCCCTGCAGTTCCACCTTGCCTTCCGTGAGCGTGCCGGTCTTGTCCGAGCAGAAGACGTTCATGCTGCCGAAATTCTCGATCGACGCCAGACGCTTGACGATCACCTTCTGCTGGGCCATGCGGCGGGCGCCATGCGAGAGGTTGACGCTGATGATCGCCGGCAGCAGCTGCGGCGTGAGGCCGACGGCCAGGGCGACTGAGAACAGGAAGGCCTCGAGCACAGGCCGTTTGAGGTAGACGTTGACGGCAAAGATGAAGATGACCAGCATCAGCGTGACTTCCATGAGCAGGTAGCCGAAGCGGGTGACGCCGCGCTCGAATTCAGTCTTGGGGCGGCGGAGTTTCAACCGGTCGGCGACCTTCCCGAACTCGGTGGCCGGGCCGGTCTTGGCCACGAGCGCCCGGGCCGTGCCGCTGACGACATGGGTACCGCTAAAGATGGCGTTGGTGCGTCCCGAGAGGGTCGCGTCCGCGGCGGTGACGCCCGCGATTTTTTCCACGGGAAAAGTCTCGCCGGTAAGCGCCGCCTCGTCGACGAAGAGGCTGCTGGATTCGAGGACGATGCAGTCGCCGGGCACGGCGTCGCCGGCGTTGAGGAGGGTGATGTCGCCCGGCACTACAGATGTAATCGGGACTTCCAGCTGCTTGCCCTCTCGCAGGACATCAGCCTTGATCTCGATGACGGAAATGAGCTTCTCGACTGCTTCGGCCGCACCCTTCTCCTGAAAGAAGCCCAGCATGCCGCTGGCTCCGACAATGATTAAAATAATCAGCGTGTCGGTGCGCTCGCCCAGGAAGAACGAGACCAGAGCGGCAACGATCAGGATAAGGATGATCGGGCTCTTGAACTGCGACAGGAAAAGCGTGAAGGCGCCAGCGGTTTTTGGCGGGTGTAGCTGGTTGGGGCCGTATTTGGTCAGGCGGTTGGCGGCTTCGGCGGCGGTCAGGCCTTGGGGGGTTGATCCGAGTTGCTGTTGGACTTCTTCGGCCGGATGGGCCCAGAAGGTGGTTAGGGTGTCGGTTGTTGGTTGGGTGGCGGTCATTGTGTCAGATTTTATACTCTCCGCTGCAGGCCGAAATGACACGGATAGCAATCGGTTGAAATCTTTCCTATGCAAAATGGGCAGCTCACATCTGTTTACGGCCTCCTGAGAGTTGCATCGTGTGGGCCGACTCGCCGCAGGATTATGACATCTTCCCGAACGACGAATGTCATCCGGTAGCCCCTGTCTACCCTAGCCTCCCAGATCCCCGGCGCACCCTTGATCTTTTTTACAACAAGAGAGGGATGGTGCGGATCCGTGGCTAGCGCTACGATCTGGCGGTCGACTTTCTCCTGAACCGCGAGAGGAAGTTTTCCGTAGCCGCGTCGGAAGGTTTTGGTCAGGGCGATCCGCAAAGGAACGGCCTAATTCTTTTTCTTCTTCTTTTTCTTCAGGGAAGAGACGAGGTCATCGACGTCATCAAATACTTCGTAACGGCCGCCTTCGATGTCCCGATCCGCGGCCAGCTCCCCTTTCTGCCACTCCTCGGTCCAGAAGTAGCTCTGATCGGCGTCGATCAGCTTGCGGGGCTTGAGCAGAATCCCCTCCGGCGTTTCCTCGATCTCGACGAAATCGCCTTCTTCCAGGCCCAGCTTGCGCCTTATCTTCGCTGGCAGGGTTATCTGGCCCTTGTTTCTGATTGGAAGCGTCGCCATGGTCCATGCTCCATAATTCGGATTTTCTTACTTTTGGAATTATGGATATATTAACGCGGGGGTGCGGTTTGTGCAAGGTTGGCTAATTTGTATAGGTTACACCCTTCCCTGACAGTCCGCCCTCTTTGAGAGGTGCTGACGGCTAGGCCGCCTTCTTCTGGTTCATCTCCTTCTCAACTGGTTTCTTTCCTATCAGTTTCTTGCCCTCAAGGAAAGTCTCATACGGTCGCCGGCCCAGGTTGCGATAGCCTCGGTGGGGCCGTTCGTGGTTGTAGCGGTGGAGCCACTCGTCCAGATCCTTCTGCAGCTCCTCAACGCCCGCGTAGAACTTCTTCCGAAACGCTTCGCGGAAGAACTCGTCCAGGATCGTGCAGTTGAAGCGCTCGACAAAGCCGTTGGTCCCGGGGGTGCCGACCTTGCAGAGCCGGTGCTCGATGTCGTTGAGCTGCAGGAAGAGTTCATAGGGGTGTGATTCCAGCCGGCCCTTGAACTCGGTGCCGCGGTCGGTGAGGATCGTCTTTACCGGCACCTTTTCCTTCTCGTAGAACGGCAGCACCTTGTCGTTTAAGAGATCAGCCGCGGTGATCGGCACCTTGGCGGTGTAGAGCTTGCCGAAGGCCAGCGACGAATAGGTATCGACCACGGCCTGCAGATATCTCCGGCCGACTCCCTTGATGTTGCCGACGAAGAAGGTGTCCTGGCTGAGCAGGTGGCCCGGATGCGGGCTTTCCACGTGGCGCTCGCGGAATGACGGGTTGTGCTTCTCCAGCAGGCGGATCTGCTCTTCGGCGAGCTCCACTTTCTTGCCGGCGGTCTTCTCTTCCAGGGCCAGCAGCCGCTTGTAGCGCTTCTCCAGGTCGTTTCTGACCCAGATGTTCCTAACCGTGTCCGGCGCCATCTGGATGCCGCGCAGCGCCAGTTCGTCGGTTATCCGGAGCTTTCCCCAGGCGGGGTGCTCGACCGATAGCTCGATTACCTGTCCCTCCAGCTCCGGCGGCGTTTTGCTGGGCATCGACTTGACGATCGGCGGTTTGTCCAGCAGACCGTCGAAACCCTGCTCCTGGAATGACCTGTTGATCTCGTAGAACTGCTGGCGCGAGTAGCCCATGATCCGGCAGGCCTCGGAGACGTTACGCAGTTTCTCGGCCAGCTGTAGCATTGAGAGCTTGCGGTGTGCTACTTTCTCTTTTGCGGTCATCTTTTGTCCTTTCTCTGAGATTGATTGATTCTGGCGAAGCAATTTTATCTCAAAGAGGACGGATGGCCGCTTTTATTAGCTGGCCGGTGTGTCAGGTGAGGGGTTAACCTTTACACTTCACTTAAGCTACACGTTCTCGACCATCTCCCAAACCCCGCAAGGGCAGGTGCCTGCGCAGAAGCCGCAGCCTATGCACTTCTCGCCGTCGACGACGTATTCCCAGTCACCGTCGCGCTCGACGCGCGTGATGGCGCCGTAGTAGCAGACCGCCTGGCACATGCCGCAGTCGCGGCATAGCCCGCAGGACATGCAGGTCTGGGCTTCCTGCTCGGCGACCGCGGTCTCCCCGCTCTCGAGGTATGCGGGCGCCTGGCCTTCCATGCTTTCGCCGGCTTCCCCTTCCCCAGCCTCGACGACGATGTCGCTGGGCTCGAGGTCGGTCGGTCCGATGACGTTGATCTCCGGTTCGGGCACGCTGGTCGCCCTCATGTCGCCCGCCAGGGCGGCGGCCGGCACGATGTCCGGCGAGCCGGCGTCGTAATAGACCGTCTTGATCTTCTCGTATGGGATGACCTGCTTCCATTCGGGATTGATGTCAACCTCCATCAGCAGGTTGTGCACGGCTTCGGCGGTGATGCGTCCCTGGCCGATGGCGTTGGTGATCAGTCCGGGCCGGGTCGTGTCGCCCACGGCGAAGACCTTGGCGTCGGAGGTCTGCCCGGTGTCGCTGACTACCAGGTAGCCGCGCTCCATGTCCATGCCCGCCGGCAGGAAGTCGAGCACCGGGCTCTCGCCGATGGAGATGATGACCGCGTCGGCATCCATGCTGGTGCCGTCCTTGAAATGAAGCTTCTTCTTTTTGGCGTCGTACTTCTCCGTGATCTTGGGCCACTCTATAGTCGTGCCCTTGGCCTCGGCCGCCTGCCGTTCGACTCCAAAGCTCGCCGGCGGCTGGATGTCCACGGCCGTGACTCTGGCCGCGCCCAGGTTCCATGCCTGGCAGGCGATATCCATGCCGACGTTGCCGGCGCCGATGACGACGACCTTCTTGCCGCTCAAGTCCTCGGGCTCGCCGAAGTTGACCGCCTTCAAGAATTCGATGCCGGGAGTGACGTCTTCCCAGCCGGGGAACTTGATCAGCCGCGCCTCGTGGGCGCCGCTGGCGACGATGACGACGTCGTGTTCCTTGTAGATCTTGTCGAAGAGCTTGCGGTTGACCTTGCTGCTTAAATGTATGTCAACGCCGATCTCCTCGAAACGCGAGAGTTCCTTCTGCAGCACTTCCTGCGGCAGGCGCTCGCGGGGGATGGCCAGCTCCATCTTGCCGCCCAGCTTGCCGGCGGCTTCATACAGATCTATCTGATGTCCGCGCAGGCCCAGCTGCCAGGCGGCGGAAAGGCCGCCGGGGCCGCCGCCGATGACGGCGATCTTCTGGCCGGTCGAGCGGGCTTTTTTGGGCGCGGGCACTTCCAGGCTCAGCGAGCCCATCTGCCTGATGTTGTGCGGCTTGTCAACAAAGAGACCGCGGGTGCAGGCGTCCATGCAAAGGTTGGGGCAGACCTGGCCGCAGACGCTCGCCGGGAAGGGGCTGTACTGGAGCACCAGCGCCAGAGCTTCTTCCAGCCGTCCTTGCCTGATAAGCGACGCCCGCTTGTGCGACGGGATGCGCGACGGGCAGGCGTAGGCGCACGGCGGCAGATATTTTTCGTTGAGCCAGACCGGCCGCCAGCGGCGGTCCTCGCCGGTGGTGACATACGGCAGGATGGTCCGCGGGTGGTCAATATATTCACCGAAGATGCCGCCCTTGCCGACGCCGGGCTCCCAGACCTGCTCGCGGAACTCGGCCGTGGTCATGCGGCGTCCCAGCCGCGCGGCCTTGTCCGCCGGCGTCAGGGCGATGAGCTTCTGCCAGTCGCCGCGGTCGCGGGTCAGTTCCTTTTCATGGCCGGTGCGATCTATAGCTTTTAGATACGGCTTAATATTTGTAGTCAACCATTCCCAGTCGGCGTCGGAGAGCTCTTCCTGCTTGACGTCGTTCTCGCTGAAGCCGCGGATGGAACCGCGGAAATAAATGGTGCCGCCGACCATGCCGACGCAGGGGCGGTAACCGAGGATGTTGTCCGGGTTGCGCGGCTCGACGCCGCAGACGACGGCGATGCCGCCGGCCTTGAACTCGGCGAAGGAGTCGCCCACGTCACGGAAATACCACGACTGCAGCGGCTCAAAGCGCGGGTTGAACTTGGTCATGGTGTCGCAGCGGGCGCCGCCGCCTCCCTGCACGTAGAGCACGCCCTGAGCGCCGGCGTTATGGGCGCCGTTGGTGACGTCGCCGAGCACGGTGATGCGGGCGCCGCAGTTGATCCAGCCGGTGTCGTCGGAGGTGCTGCCCTTGACGGTGATCTCGGTGCCGAACATGCCCATGCTGCCGACGCGCTGGCCGACGGGGCCGTCGATGGTGATCCTGACCTTCCTGTCCTGCGGCCAGATGCGTCCGCCGATGCCGTGCTGGCCGTTGGCGTGCACGGTAAAGGAGCGCTCGCCCTTCTTGATGGCGGCCTGGATCTGCTCTTCCAGTTCCCGGGAAGAGACCCGCTGCCCTTTGATGTTGCCGTTGATGATCATATTTTTATTTCTTAGTCATCTCGATTCATGAATGCCAACGAAAAACATGGAAAACAGGAACAACATGATGTACAGCCAAACAGCCATGAGGCCCACCACCACGAGATATATGACGGAACTTGTTATCACTCGGAGCGCCATATGATCTCTCCTGTACGGCTTTACCACGACAAGGAGCGTGTATGCGATCACGAAAGCGAATATGAACAAGAATGCCATTGATGCCAGGAATGGCACATAGCTTTGTAGATCGCCCATCCTGTCTTCTCCTCATGCCGGTTAAAGCTCCTTCTCCTCACTCACTGCCTGTCGAATCGCCCTCCCTTAACAGACGTAGCTGATTCTCAGCCGCTCGGCGATCGACTGGTCGGCGACGCCGAGGGCGTCGGACATGCCGATCGGCAGCTCGGTGCTGCGGCCCAGAGGCGCGAAGATCTTGCGCAGCTCGACGTCGGCGGACTTGAAGACCTCGACCACTCGCTCGGCGACCTTGTCGGGGTCGAGCCGGCGGTAAAGCTTCGGGTCCTGGGTCGTGATGCCGCGCGGGCAGCGTCCCGTGTTACAAAGGTTGCAGCGGTTGTATTCATCGCCGAAACACCAGGCGGCCGCCTGCATGATGTGTTTGCCGGTGTCCACGGCCGAGGCGCCCAACATGATCATGGCGGCGGCGTTTGCCGCCAGGTTGCCGGTCTTGCCCATGCCGCCGGCGGCGATCAGCGGCAGCTCGTTCTGCTTGCCCTGGGCGACGAGGTCGAGATAGCAGTCGCGGATGTTCGAGGCGATCGGATGCCCCATCTTGTCCATGGAAACGTTGTAAGCCGCTCCGGTGCCGCCATCCTCGCCGTCGATGCAAAGGGCGCCGGCGTAAGGATTGCGGGCCAGGTTATTTAGCACCGCCATGGCGGTCTTGGTTCCGGAGATCTTGGGATAGACCGGCACGCGGAAGCCCCAGGCCATCGACATCGACTGGATCATCTTGGCCACGGCTTCCTCGATGGAATACTTGGTCTGATGCGTCGGCGGCGATGCCAGGTCGACGAACTCGGGCACGCCGCGGATCTGGGCGATCAGCTTGAGCACCTTGTAGGCCATCAGCAGGCCGCCGTCGCCGGGCTTGGCTCCCTGGCCGTACTTGATCTCGATGCCTGCCGGATCCTCGGTCATCTCGGGAATCGCGTGCACGATCTCATCCCAGCCGAAATAGCCGGAGGCGATCTGCAGTATGAAATATTTGGCGAATCTCGACTTCAGCAGGCGCGGCGGCATGCCGCCCTCGCCGGTGCACATGACCACGGGCATGCCCTCGACCTCGTTGAGGTAGGCGACGCCCATGGCGAGGCCTTCCCACATGTGTGGCGAGAGGGCGCCGATGCTCATGCTGCCGATGCGGATCGGGTAGATCTCGCGTACCGGCGGGATGAAGCCGTGCGCCGTGTGGCCGTCCTCGGCCTGGCCGCGCTCATGAGTCTTGCCGACCACCAGCCGGTCGCCGCGCTTCTTGAGCGGTAGAGCTTCCGCCGGCAGGTTGCGTCCCAGCAGCGTGCGGATGCGGAACTCATGCCGTCCGGCGTCGAGCGCCGGGTCGGTGAGCATTGATATCCTGGTAAATTTGAGCTGGTCGACGGTCGAAGTCGACGGATCGTTGCGCCGGCCGCCGCGGCGAAAGGGCACACCGCCCTTGTTCTTGTAGGTCAGCAGCTTGTGGCGCGGGTTGTATTCCGGCTCGATGGCTTCATTGGGGCAGACCAGCGTGCAGGTGCCACAGCCGGTGCAGTAGCGGTCGACGTCGGTGACCTGCTTGACGACGTGGACGATCTCACGCTCGGCCTTGGGGTTGGGCGTGCCGCCCTCGGAATAGATGCGGCGGTGCACATGCGGCGCCGGCTCGATGGCGTTCACCGGGCAGACGGTGGTGCAGCGGCCGCAGCGCGTGCAGCGGTCGTCGCGCCAGCGGACGATATATGGGAACTCCCTCAGCGAGAGTTCGTGATTATTGTCTAGTATCGTGGCCGGATCCATGATTAAAAAAGTTCCTTGTTCCTGGTTCCTTGTTCCTGGTTATGTGTCCCTGAAACTGGCAATTTAGTTATGTGTCCCTAAAACCATGAATTAAGTTATGTGTCCCTAAAACTAGGGGGTTAGCTGGCTCCAGCGGACCATCTCGCTGGCGCCGGGTTTGATGATCGCCATATCGTACTTCATGGGCGAGAAATCCTCGGTCTTGTCGCGCCTGGGCACGGCTTCGTCGAGGCCGCACTCCTCGCTCATTAGCGCGTACTTGCCGGGCACGCCGCCGACGATGCCGGGCCTGAGCTTCTTGGCGTCCTGCACCATGAAGACCGTGCCGTCGGGCGCGAAGCCGATGACGCAGTTGGGGCCGTCGATGCACAGCGGCCGCAGCGAGCGGCGGATAAGCCGCAGCGCCTCGGCGTCCTTGCGCCCGTCGATCTCCTTCTCGGCCAGAGGTGTTATCACATCCTTGTAATATGTCAAAGGATAGCCCAGCTGCCGCTGCGTGTAGTGCAGGATGTGGGCGAAGACCTCCGAGTCGGAATTGTAACCCATGTAGCCGGGAAAACCGCGGCTGGTCAGGAATTCCATGATCGGCACGAAAGCGGTGTTCTCGCCGTTGGTCATGGTGCAGTACCCCTGCAGGAAGAACGGGTGGCAGGCGTACAGATAGATGTCATAGTTGGTGTTCTGGCGGCCCTGGGCGAGGATGATCCTGGCCTTGAGCTTGCCGTCATCGAGCCGGAAGAATCTCCCGAGCTCCAGCGGGTCCCCCACTTCCTTTAAGGTCACCGTGTCGGGATAGAACGAAAAGACGAAGATCGACTCGTCCTCCTCGCCGAGCTCGCGCAGCGCCAGGCGCGCGTCGAGCAGCAGCTCTTCCTTCTCCGCCTGCGGGCGCTTCTGCATGTCGACCGGGTACTCGTAGGCCTTGGCGAAATAGTGGTCGCGGCGGCCCAGCTCGGGCTCCGGCGCCTTGTCGTCGATATCCGGCTGCCAGAAATGGACTTCCCTGAAACCAAGGCCGGACATGAACGTGTCCAGTTCGGCCAGGCCCTCGCTCGAGGCGATTCCCGAAAGGATGGGATACTGCTTGAGGTCCTTGAAGTCGCCGCCGAGATCGCGCAGGACCAGGCCCAGACCGGAGCCGTCGTGGCCTTCCTTCATGGTGTTGAGGGCCATGACGTTCTCCATGGGAGAAAAATATTCAGCTGATGTGATGGCGCTAAGTCGGCACATAGTTGCAAGCCTCGGTAAAATCTTAGTCAGTTTCGGTTCAGACACCGGGAAATGGCGCGGGGAGTATTATACATTAAAGGCGGAGGTATTGGCTGCCTCAACCCCCTCGGTATTGACTCCAAATCCTTTGCCAGCGCAGACACTTGTACAATTGGAGTATAGCTCTGGGTGAGGGCGGTTATTTTATCCCGCTGGATAAAGTAAAGCTGGACCAGGTTATGCAGTTGTACAGACACAGCGCTGCTCGGGGGATTGAGAAGCTGGCGCGAGGATGTGCGTGCCGGTGCCGGTGCCGGGGGTGATGGAATATCACATCCAGGTGAGTGCGCCCTGCCGAACGCACCGGAAAAGAGGGGGCCGCCTTGCGGCGGCCCCCTCTTTGGCCTCATTTGTATTGTTGCCTAGTAGTTTATGCCTTGCTTGAAGCTCCTGGCTGTTTCTACCGTGTTCGGCATTATCATGTCAGGCCTCATCATCTCGTTATCTTCGTGGTCGGTGATGTGGCAGTGCCAGACATAGACTCCGTTCAGGATGTTGGGAGTGAAGGTGAAGCTGCCCGTAACTCCTGAAGCAGTGTCTTGTGGCGCCCAGCGCACGGCAATGCGTGTCCTTTCGCCCGGGCGCATGATGACCGTGTCTTTCCAGCCTGCCTCATTAGGCAGTGGCGCCAGAGGCGCTCCGAGCAGGAACGGCGTCACGTCAGGATTGCCCCCAATAGCTCCTGCTGCGTTGGGAGTATTGTAGGCGCCAGGAGGACCGTTACCAGCGACATAGAGTCCACCTGGGAATGACGCGCCGTATATTGCCGCGTAGCCCTTTGCATTGATCGGCTGACGGTCTATCAGCTGGAACTGTACCGCGTGGAGGTGGATGGGATGGGAGTCAGCCGTCAGGTTGACGATTTCCCAGACCTCCGTATTGCCCTCGTTGGGCGTCTCCGTAATGTAGTTGCCCTGGAAGCTGAAGGCGCCCTGGTTGGTGCCATTCATCAGCGTTGACCCGGGTATCGGAGTCATATCGGGACGCAGACCGCTCCACTTGGAGTTGTTGACCAATGCCTCAAGCGGGCCCCCGGCTCCAGCCACTTCGTTCAAGGTAAGCAGACGGGTCGTGTTCACGGTCGCAGGGCTGATGGCGGGGCCACCGGGCGTTCCCGGCAAGCGGACGATAGGCGCGCCGGCGCGTAACGGCGTGAGAGAAGTAGCCGGATTATAGCTCTTGTCGCCACCTGCGGGTACGGTGCCGGATACCCGGAACTGCATGATGCGCCCGTCGAGGCTGGCCTTGGGATTGCCCATGACCGTTGGCGCGGTGTTGCGCAGTATCAGGTTCGTCCCGGCTGGCACTCCGGCGAAGTCGATGATGACCTCGTAGCGCTCGCCTGGCATCATCATCAGGCTCTTCTGTGCACCCGCCTTTATCTGCGCCTGGGTGGCGTTCGGGTTAATGTAAACCGGATTGTCCAGGTAGCCGCCATCTGTAGAGATGACCCACATTCCAGGACCTTTGCCTCCGGTGGTCTGGTCTTGCAGGAACATATCATAGGGGCGTGAGTTGGAACCGTTAATCAGGTAGAAGCGGTAGCGCTGCTGGTCTACATTATGATACGGCCAGGCCTTGCCGTTGACAACGATCGTATCGCCGACGAATTCCGGTACCCAGTAGGGATGTTCCGGATTGATCCCAACGTTGGGGAAGAACAACTCGCCGTTTGTGTCGAACATGCGGTCCTGGATAACCAGTGGCGTCACCACTTCGTTTGCGGCATCCATCGCGCCGTTGCCATTTGTGTCCAGACCGACCGGCAACAGCCCGGTCGGCAACGTCAGACCCGGGTCAGTAAGAGCGTAACCACCGGCGAGACCGGCGAAGGTGGCGTTGAGGCGCGTACCACCCAGCAGATGGTCATGGAACCAGAGAGGGGCTGCCTCCTGGTTATTAGGATAGGAGTAAATAGCTTCGTTGGAAGCCGCTCCGGCCTTGGAATAGTAAGCGGGACCCTGGGTCTTGTAGGGTGTTACCGTGTCCGGTCCCGGTACGTTACTGGCAAACCAGGCTTCCGGCCCACCATCAATAACCGCCGGGACCTCACCACCATGAAGGTGAGGCACAGCCAGGACCGGTCCCTGGTAGTGGTTTGTATCGCCAGATATGGGCATCCCCTGGTCCGCCGCCTGATGGAATGCAGAATGCAGACTCGCGTCGGTCCAGGCCCTCCAGTTGATGACATTGGTGGTCAGGTTGTTGATGTACCGTATCGTGGTCGGTGTTCCCCGTGAGGCAACTATGACCGGATTGACGTAAGTATCAACGGCGGTTAACGGAGCAACAGGCGCTGCGCTGGCCCGGTAACCAAAGACCGCCGTGCCCGCGTATGGCAGGCCATTCGCCGGGACGAATGATGGCGGCAACATATTAGCCCGCAACTCCACCATCCTCATTGGAATCTCGGTTCCATTGTCGAGGATGGTTTGTATTGTTCCACCGGCTGCATCCAGAGTCGATAGTGGCTGCGCAAACTGCTGGATTTTGTTTCCGGGAAACTGGACGGGACCTACCGGGGCGGGCTTCTTTGCCAGAGCGTACGTACCGGCCGTTGCTACCAGCAATAGCACCACAAGCCCAAAACTAAATGCAAGTTTGAGTTTCATCATGGCCGTGATCTCCTTCATCCTCATCGTTTTTCTCAGACTAGATCCACCCGTGTACTCTAGTGAGATGATTTGCGTCCATAAAACCTCCCGTCTCATCAAATAAGGAAACTCACTTATATTTTGATAACCGCTAAAATCTCGTTTAAACATTAATAGCTAAAAAGGCCAATGACCCTCATAAAATTAGGATACGGGTGCGTACTGAAGGCTAAATCCGTTAATACTCTGAAATGAGACCGGATGGGGAGTTCTGGCTAGCGCCTGCAAAATGCCGGTGCCAGCGTCTGTCAGCGACGCAACAGGCGCATGACCTTGAGCCCGAAACCGAGCTTTTCCTGGTCCTCGCTGCGGTGCACATCCAGGCCGGTGAGGTCGTTGATGCGGCCCAGGCGGTAGCGGATCGTGTGCCGGTGCGTGAAGAGCGCCTCGGCGGTGGCGGCGACGCTGCGGTTGTTGGCGAGGTAAGCCTCGAGCGTGCCGACCAGGTCGGTATTGTGCTGCTTGTCGTAATCCTCGATGCGGGCGATGGTCTCCTGGTAGAAGTTGCGCACCTCTTCCGGGTCTTCCTCCAGCGCGCCCAGCAAGAGTTTGTAGATGCCCATGTCGTCGAAACTGGCGATGGCGCCGGTCTCCCCCAGCCTCTGGCTCACCTGCAGCGCTGACTGCGCCTCGCGGTAGGCGCGCCTGGTCTCCAGCGGGTCCCCGTGGAAGCGGCCGATGCCGATCGACACCGTCAGCCCCGGCAGCAGCTCGGCGCAGCTCTGGCGGATGCGCAGGGCCGTTGACCTAGCGATAGACATGAGCTTGGCATCCCCATCCTTGAGCGGCGGCAGGAAGGCGATGACGTTGTCGCTCTTGGGCGTCAGCAGCGCGTGCTGATGATGCGAGAGGATCTCCTGCTTGACACCGCTGAAGAAGCGGTTCTTGATCTGCTGGACTTCGGGCTCGGTCAATTTTTTGTCCCGCACGTGGTCACCGAAGGAATCGATGTCGGCGATTAGGCAGAGGCATCCCTGGCTCAGGTCGCCGCCCAGGAAGCTCGCGCGCTGCAGCATCGTCGGCCCGCCGTCGAACTCGTCGGCCAGCAGGTCGTCGACGAAATCGCCGCGCAGGCGGGTCTCGGCCTCCATCCGGGTCAGCTCCCGGCCCATCTCGACCGCGGCCACGGTGGCGGCGCTCTCCAGCGCGGTGAGGTCGAGCTCGTTGAGCTCGGAGTCACGTTCAAAACTCGATACATAGCCAAGGACGTCGCGGCTGACGATGATGGGCACGGTCACCATGGCGGGAAACTGCGTCTTCTTTTTCAGCGGCGTGCGGTTGTAGCGCTCGGCGCTACTGGCCGCGCGGGCGCGCCCGTTGGCTCCTGCCGCCTTGCGCAGCTCGTCGAACTCGGCGACCAGCTTCGGGTCATCCTCCGCCGGCGCCGATTCCGAGAGCACCTCGGAAAAGGAATTCTCCAGCAAGACCGGGCGTCCGATCAGCTCGGAGGTGGTCTCCGCGATCGACTTCCAGCTGCCGCCGTCGATGACGACCTCGAGCAGCCGGTGATGGATGTCCTGGGAGCGGCGCAACAGCGCCAGGTGCTCGCCGACGATCTGCTCTGAGATCTCGGCGGTGATGTGCGTCCAGCGAACTTCGGGAGGAACCTCGACGATGGGGAAGTCATGCTTGCGGCCGAGCTCGAGGATCGCCGGGCTGACCTCTTCGATGAAGCGCCCGGGTTTGACCAGCAGGCCCGCGGCGCCGGCCTTGACGATCTTGCGGGTGAATTCGACCTGGGCCTCGGGTGTGGTCTCAACGGCAAAGAATGTGGAGAGGACCAGCTCGCCGCCGGTGAGCCAGTCGCCGATGTCGGGGACCTCGCCTACAGTCACCTGCGAGACCTCGCGGTCCAGCCCCTTCTCGCCAGCCAGCACCCTGGCGTCGGCCAGGATCGGTAATTTCAGGATTTCCGCTACGCGCAGCGCCACCGTTTTTCCTTTCGCAGCAGGTAAGATGCTTGAGGTCCGCCGGTCCCGCTGTACAAATAGCGGAACCGTTTCTCTGTTACCTGCATAAATAATATGCGTTTTTCCATACGATTATTTTATCCAATTGTACAATAAATTAACCTTCCACTTGTACAATATGGACAAAGCCAATCGCCTGAAAACGGTGGCAAAACGGCTTGCGCCAAGGGTAAACGCCGGCTATGGTGGCGCAAAACGCCGGCTATGGTGGCGCAAAACGCCCGGTTTATGAGTCCTCGAACGGAAAGACCATCTTGATCGTGCGCACCTGGACGATGGTGCAGTCGGTACTGACCGGTTTGGAGTCCGCTGAGGCGCGGCTGGTGCATTTTGCCTGGGTCACCGGGATGAATTCCACTTCCGGAGCATTGAGAATGTCCGAAACGCGTCCGCGGTAGACACCCGGTTTGATGTGTACGTTGCCCTCGATCTCGTACTCATCGGTGAGAATCCTGGCCCTGACCGGCTGGGTCCTGGCCTTGGCATCGATTGCCATTTTATTCACCTCCTCCCCAAAGGTGAGTGAGTCCGCCTCTTGTGGGAACTCCTATCGGGAAAGGTGATGGAAAACTTAACCTTTTTGTCAACCGGATTCCGGGGCCGGGGCGAGCCGGGTTCTTCCTTGCCGCAGTGGTGGCTTCAGCCTCGCACGGCCGGCCCGGTTTAACTTGAATTGCCGGGCTTGCAGGGGTATATTACCCTCATTCCCTGATCGCTCCCCACGTACAAGGATGGCCGTTAATGAAGCTTCGCTTTTTGATAGCAACTATTTTTGTGGTATTGTTCGCCGGAGTCGTAGCAGCCTGCGGAAGTTCAACTGACACGACTTCCTCGACCCAGGCGGTAAACAACGCTGATGTTCCCGACCCCTGCGGAGCCTTCACCAAGACTGACGCCGAAGCGGTGCTGGGCGAGCCCGTGAACGAGGCCGAGCGCAGCGATGCCGACAACACCAAATCCTGTTCCTACATGACCAAGGGCGCGGCCCCGCGCATCGCCAACGTCATCATCGTCAAGCCCTGCAGCATGGCCGACTACTCCAACCTCGCCACCAACCCGGCGGCGGAGCCGGTTGAGGGAATAGGCATGCATGCTTCCTGGGACAAGTCAGTACTGCTGGTTCACGCGGCGTCGGGCGACACCTGCGTTTACGCCACCGGCGGAGGCAATCCGCCCGGAACCGACCCGGCCAGCGACAAGCCGGCGCTGGAGCAGGCCAAGAAGGTCGCCAATATCGTCCTGGCCAAGCTGGATTCCGGTTCGGGTTCGAGCACGGGCGGCATGTAGGCCGGACCTGCGTCACGGCATCGATGCCGGGATCAGTCCGCTCTCGGGATCAGTTCCGGTTTAGGATCAGTCCGCTTCGTCCGCTTCTTCGAGCGCCTCGAGTCCTTCCTTGATTACCAGGGGGAGCATCGCCAGGGCGGCAATCGAGTCTGCCTGCTGCCATCCGAAGAGAGCGTTTAACGACAGGCCCAGCAGCAGCACCACGGAGAGATAAGCGCACAGCCAGGTCTCCCTGGCCTCAGCCGCGAGCGATTTGCTCTGGAGCGCCCGGGCTACCCTCTGCTTGGAGAGCGCCAGGACCGGCATGACCACAAGTGAGACGATCGCGACGGCGATGCCCAGGGTGCTCTCCCGGACCTCTCTGGCATAGATCAGGTTGTAGCCCGACTGAAGAACGATGTAGGCGGCCAGGGCAAAAAAGGTAAGGGCGACTACGAACAGCGCCTTGCGTTCGAAATCCTTGTGATCGCCACGATCATTTCCATCAAGGGCGGTTTCTTCTCCCGCGCTGTCTGTCCCTCTGCCGCTCCCGCCAAGCCCAAGCTCGCGACGGAATCGCCATAGCAATGCCACGGCGGCGGTGACCTCGATCAGGCTGTCCAGGCCGAAACCCACCAGGGCGACGCTGCCGGCTGCGAATCCGGCGGCGGCCGCGACCAGGGCTTCGAGCAGGTTGTAGCCGATAGTGAAATATTCCAGCCTGACGCCGCGGCCCAGCAGTTTTCTGCGGTTTTCATTCCCCTTGCTCAAGGGATCCTGGGTTCCCGGATTCAACAGACGTCCTCCCCCGGTCTTATCTTAATGTCTTAGCCCGTAAAGACGGTGAAAATCTGGTGGACGACACCGCCGACCAGCACCGCCAGCGCAACCGTGAAGGCCATGATGACAAGGGCGCGCACCCATCCCATCTCCCTCGAGAGCGCCGCGATCGTGGCCGCACAGGGAATGTAGATCGCCGTCACCAGCGCGAAGACGAACAGCTGCTGCTTGTCCATGATCAGCAGCAGGTTGTTATCGACGGCGGCGCTGGCTCCCATGATGATCGCCATGGTCGTCAGCAGCTGCAGCGCCAGTTCCTTCCTCAGGATAGCCATGATCAGCACCAGCCCCGCGACCGGCGGCAGGCCCATCCAGTTCTCGACCACGGGCGAGAATATGCTGGCAAGATCGAAGAGGTGGCCGCTCTCGAACAGTAGCCCCAGCAGCAGGCTGCCGACCAGCAGGATCGGCACCGCCATGAAGACGAAAGCCTTGAAGCGGAACCAGGTCTTCCTGAAGACCGTCCCCAGGTGCGGCCGGCGGAACGGGAACATCTCCATCACCAGCCCGGCCGATTTCCCCGGCATCACCTTGTTGAGGCCGAGCCCCAGCAGCACCCACAAAACCCCGACGATGACGTAGATCCCCAGAGCCGCCTGCCAACCGGCGTAGAAGCCGACGGCGCCGAAGATGACGGCGCTGCGGGCGCTGCAGGGGACCATGACGATGAGAGTGCCGGCGATGAGGCGCTCGCGCATGGTCGTCAGCACGCGCGTACCGATGATCGCCGGAACGTTGCAGCCGGCGCCGGCGATGATAGGTATCATCGCCCGGCCGTGCAGTCCGAACTTGTGCATCACCGAGTCGGTCAGGAAGGCCACCGAATTGAGGTAGCCGGAGTCCTCCAGGAATGCCAGCACCAGATAGAAGACCAGCACGTAGGGGATGCCGACCGTGAGCGCCGCCTGCATGCCGCTGACGGCCCACAAGAGAGTATTGGTGACAACATTGTTTCCGAAGTCGTCGTAGAGAAGGGACGTGAGCGGATGGGCCACCAGGGCCCCCCAGGTGCCGCTCAGGAAATCCGCGAGCCTCTGGCCGACGAAGTACATCAGCACGAAGACCAGGCCCAGCACCAGGAAGAGGATGGGCACGCCCGTCAGCGGCCGAGTGGTGTAACGCCAGAGGCGTTCGCCCAGGCCGATCTTGCGGGTGGTCGAGACGGTCTCGACCTCCTCGGCGATGATGGCCGCCAGCGCGTGGCGCTCGGCGGCGATGCGCGTGGCCGATGCCTGGCCGTGCTCTTCCTCGATGTGCCCGCGCAGCCGCTCCGCCAGATCCAGCACCGGCTGCCACCCGGGCATGGCCGAGGTCAGCTCGATGAACTCGGGATCGTTCTCCAGCAGCAGCAGCGCCAGGGCGCGGTGCGGCAGATTGTAAGGGTCGTTGAGCTCGGCGGCGGCGATGGCGTCAGTCAGAATGGTGATGTCCTTCTCCACATCCTGACCGTAGACGAGGTCGTGGGGATGGGGCATGATGCGGCCGCGGGCGACTTCCTCGGCGGCGATGATGAGTTCATCAAGGCCCTCGCCGCGATTGGCGACCGTGGGCAGGATGGGCACACCCAGGCGGTCCGAAAGGGCGGCGATATCGATGTCTCGGCCTTCGCGCCGGGCGACATCGAGCACGTTCAATGCCAGCACCATGGGATAGCCAAGCTCGAGGAACTGTAGCACCATGTAAAGGTTGCGTGTAAGGTTGGTGGCGTCGACGACCATCATCACGGCGTCGGGATTGCCGTCTAGCACTCCCTGGCGCGCCACCCACTGGTCTTCCGACACGGCGCCCAGCGCATAGGTTCCGGGAAGGTCGATGATGCCGATGCGGCTATCGTCCAGGGTGGTGGTGGCGATGTTTACTTCCACCGTCTTGCCGGGATAATTGGCGGTCTCGACCCCCATGCCGGTGAGGATATTGAAGACGCTGGATTTACCCACGTTGGGGTTGCCGGCCAGGGCGATGGTGAAATCGGTCTCGCCGCGGAGTTTGCCGAGAGCGCTATGGCACGAAGAGAATTGCATGATCGGTCAGCCTCTTTTTCGGAAGGAGCCAGGGGGCCGGCTACTTGCTCTTCACCATGATCTTTGACGCGACTTCCTGGCCCAGGGCGTACTGGGCGCCGCAGACCTTGACCAGCATCGGGCCCTTGAAGGGCGCGATCTCCTTGACCGAGACCTTGGCGTTGGGAAGCAGCCCCAGTGTGGCAAGGTACTGCAGCAGCTGGGAATCTTCCTCGGAAACGCGTTCGATGACGGCCTCGTCGCCGACGGACAGGGAGGAAAGAGGCTTGGCCTCGCGGGCGCGCTTCTCGGCGCCGCGGGTCCCGGGGATGGGATATCCATGCGGACAGGTCTCGGGATTGCCCAGGATCTGGGCGAGCTTCTCCTCGACCTGGGGGCTCATGGCGTGCTCGAGCTTGCAGGCCTCCTCGTGGACTTCGTCCCAGTTGAGCCCCAGCACGTCGGTGAGGAACCGCTCCCATAGCCGGTGGCGGCGCACGAGCGCTTCGGCGGTCTCCTGGCCCCTGCTGGTCAGCCTGACGCCATCGCGGCGGCTGGATTTGACCAGGCCTTTCTCCGCGAGGCGCTTGAGCATGTCGGCGACCGTGGGCGGCGACACCTTCATGCGCTCGGCAAGACGGGCGGCGATCACCTGTCCCTCCAGGGACATCTTGTATATCGCCTCGATATATTCTTCGCTTGCTTCCGTGAGTACCTGGGCTGCCTGACTCATTGGGGTCCCCCTTCAAATGCCGGCGCGTGTGGCGCGCAGAGGCTAAATTGATGCATAGTGACCAGATAAAATTTATTAGACGAGTCTTATTTTAATCATTCGGCACGGCTAAAGCAAGTCATTAGACGCGAATCCAATTTTGGGGACACATTACTTAATTAGTAGTTTCAGGGACACATAACTTAATTCGAATTTAGTAATGTGTCCCCAAAATTGTCAAAATTGTCCCCCGGGTGCGTTTAGGGTTTGGCGCCCGGGTATTCTATGATTAATGCCATGACAAAACTGCCTGACTACCATATACACACGCCCTTTTGCGGCCATGCCGGCGGCGAGATGGAAGAGTACCTGCTGGCGGCCCGCGGCCTGGGGTTGCCGGAGATGGGTTTTGCCGACCATCTGCCGCTGTTTCATGTCGAGGACCCGACCCTGACGATGTGCCAGGCCGACCTGCCCCTCTATATAGACAAGGTGCGCGAGCTGCAGAAAAAATATCCGGATTATCCGCCGCGCCTGGGGATCGAGGCTGATTACATCGTCCCCCATCTGGACGATGTGGCCGCGGCCCTGGCGCGTTACAAGTTCGATTACGTCTACGGCTCGGTGCATTTCATCGGCGGCTGGGGCATCGACCAGTCGCGCTTCAAGTTCGAGTTCGAGCGGCGGGACATCAACGAGGTCTACGAGATCTACTTCGGCCTGGTGATGGATGCCGCCCGCACCGGACTTTTCGACGTCATGACCCACCTGGACGTGGTCAAGAAGTACGGGCACAGGCCCACCAAAGACATGAAGCCGCTCTACAACGAAGTGGCGGCAACGCTGGCCAAGAGCAACGTGGCCATCGAGCTCAACGCCTCGGGCCTGAGCAAGCCGGTGGGCGAGATCTACCCCAGCCTCGAGATCCTCGAGATAATGCAGTCGCACAGCGTTCCCATCACCTTTGGCTCCGACGCCCACAAACCGGCGCAGGTAGGGCGCGAGTTCGACCGGCTGCTGGAACTGGCCCTCGCCGCCGGCTATACCGATTACGTGGGCTTTGCCGGCCGCCAGCAGGTCCCGCAGCCGCTGCCATGACCGCGGCCGGGCGCGCTTCCATCAGAGAGACTGTTTACCTTCCATGACCGAGACTGCATACCTCATCTATAACCCGGTAGCCGGAAGCTGCGGCGAGCGCCGTGCGATGAGGATCGCCGATATCCTCAGGAGTTACGGCAGCGAGATCGTTCCCATGGCGACGGACGCCACCGGCGCGGCCACGCGCTTCGCCCGCGAGGCGGTCGAGCTCGGCATCAGGAAGATCATCGTGGCCGGCGGCGACGGCACCGTCAACGAGACCGTCAACGGCATGGCCGGCAGCGGCGTCGAGCTGGCCGTGATACCCGTGGGCACGGTCAACGTCCTCTCCAAGGCGCTGGCGATCCCGTCGAACATCGACGACGCCTGCCGCCTGGCGATGAAGGGCGGCAGCATCGCCATCGACGTCGGCCTCGCCGGCGACCGTTACTTCACGCTGATGGCCGGCATCGGCTTTGACGCGCTGACCATCAAGAACCTCGATCCCGTGCTCAAGAGGGCTCTCAAGGGAGCCGCCTATCCGATCTCCGGGCTCAGGACTTTCATCACCGAGGACCTGCCGCTGATCAAGGTGAAGAGCGACGGACGGGAGACCGAGGGCTATTTCGTCATCGCCGCCAACTCACGCTATTACGGCGGGCGCTTCGGGCCGACGCCGCTTGCCAACATGCAGGACGGCCTGCTGGATTTCTGCATCCTCAAGGAAAAAAGCTTCACCGAGATGCTGCGGTTCTGGATCAGCTCGATCCGGAAGGAACAGCTGGATGAGCCGCATGCGGAGTATTTCCGCGCCGAAGGGGCCGAGATCACCTGCCCGTCCGGTGAGCAGGTGCTGGTCCAGACCGATGGCGAGATGGTGGCGGAGCTGCCGGTGCGGGTCTCGGTGCTTCCCCGGGCGCTGAAGATCTGCGCGGGGATCGGCGCTTAATGGCGGCCGACAGGCGGATTACGGCGACGGTCGGGATCGTGATGGCGGCAGGCAGCGTGGCCCCGTGGTGACCCCGGCGAGGCTGCCGGTGATCGTCCGCTTCCTCGACCAGGAATATTTCCGGCCGCGCTTCGCGCCCCGCTACCCTCCGGCGGAAGAGATGGTCTTCACCATCCTGGCCCAGAACACCACCGATATCAACGCCACGCGGGCCCTGGCGTCGCTTCACGAGAATTATCCCGGCTGGGAAGACGTGGCCGCTGCTCCCGAGGAAGACATCGCCGCGGCTATCTCGATGAGCGGCATCTCCGGGCCAAAGTCGCGCTACATCAAGGGGTCGCTCTCGAAGCTGCTGGAAGAACACGGCGACCTGGAGATGGGATTCCTGGAAGGGATGGACGACCGCGCCGCGCTCGATTATCTCACGAAGTTGCCGGGCGTCGGCGTCAAGACCGCGTCCTGCGTGCTGCTGTTCGCGCTGGGGCGGCCGGTGATGCCGGTGGACACGCATGTCTTCAGGGTCTGCAAGCGCCTGGATTTCCTGCCCGAAGACGCCACCCGCGAGGAAGCCCACTGGATCATGAACGCCATCGTCGCCGATGAGGACAAATACAGCTTCCATATAAATCTGGTGCTGCACGGCCGCAAGGTGTGCAAGGCGGTCAGGCCCAGGTGCGGCGAGTGCGTGATCGAGGGGCTCTGCCCGGGGGCGGTCATCGAGTACTGAGCGGGCCGGAGCCGGCGGCAGGCGCCAGCACGCCGCAGCCGGCCCGGTTGCATTCCTGTTGCCAATGCCAGAAAATGTTTCCTCATTAGCAAACCTCCCTGCATGGGAAGGAGTTCGCCCGGATGATGCTAGTTCCCCATACCTGCGTCAATGCAGCCGTCGGCCGGCTTTTCAGGAACCCGCTTGCCGCTTTCGCCGCCGGCGTCGTTGCACATGCGGCGCTGGACCTGATGCCGCACAAGGATATCTCGGCGCACAAGGCTGAAGGACTCCTGGTGGCGACGATGCTGGGGATAATCGGGACCAGCTGCGGCTTCAAGTCACCGCCATTCTGGTGCGCCATGGGCGGCGTGCTTCCCGATGTGGAGCAGGTGCTTCCCTGGACCGATCCCAAGCGGGGACGCCATCGCTGGTTCCCCACCCATAACCGCAAGCGGCATTCCCTGCAGATTCCCGGCGCGCCCGATTACACGGTGCGCCTGCTCACCCAGTCAGTGGCCTCGATGACGGCGCTGATGCTGGCGATCTACAAATGCCGCCCCTCGGCGGCAAGCTGAAGGCATGACCATGTAACTGCCGCCACCCGGCGGCCCGCTGGAAGATCGGAGGAAATATGAGCAGACTGAATGAAACTATAAAGAAGATAAATGGTCTGGACCTCAAATCGATGCGCCTGGCGCGCGAGCGGCAGGACCAGTTGACCAAACCCCGGGGCAGCCTGGGCATCCTCGAGGAGCTGTCGATCAAGGTGGCGGGAATCCAGCAGCGGGCGATTCCCGAGATCCACAAGAAGGTCATCATCGTCATGGCCGGCGACCACGGCGTCGCCGCCGAGGGCGTCAGCGCATTCCCGCAGGAGGTCACGCCGCAGATGGTAGCCAATTTCGCGGCCGGCGGCGCCGGCATCAACGTGCTGGCGCGGCATGCGGGCGCCGAGGTGCGCGTGGTCGACATGGGCGTGGCGGTTCCGATGGATATTCCCGGCGTGATCGACATGAAGGTCCGGCCCGGCACGGCCAATATGGCCGAGGGCCCGGCAATGACCCGCGACCAGGCGATCGCCTGCCTGGAGGCCGGCATCGAGGTGGCCGAGGCGGCCATCGCCGACGGCGCCGACCTGCTGGGCACCGGTGACATGGGCATCGCCAACACGACTGCCAGCAGCGCCATCCTGACGGTGTTTTCCGGAGCCGACCTCGAGCTCAGCGTCGGCCGGGGAACCGGCATCGGCGCCGAGGCACTGGAGCTCAAGAAGGATGTCATCCGGCGCGCAATCCGCGTCAATCAGCCTGACAAGGAAGACGGCCTGGACGTGCTGTCCAAGGTCGGCGGCCTGGAGATCGGCGGCCTGGCGGGCGTCATGCTCGGCGCCGCAGCCAACCGCGTGCCGGTGATCGTCGACGGTTTCATCTCCGGCGCCGCGGCGATGATCGCCGCCAGCGTCTGTCCCGAGAGCCGCAACTACATGATCGCCTCGCACGTCAGCGTCGAGCCCGGACACAAACTCATTCTCGACCAGCTGGCGCTCAAGCCCATGCTGTTCATGAACATGCGCCTGGGCGAGGGCACCGGCGCCGCGCTGGCGTCCAGCCTGGTAGAGGCCAGCTGCAAGGTGCTGTCTGAGATGGTCACTTTTGCCGAGGCGGGAGTCTCCGAGAAGGAAGAGGACAGGACCGAACAGGGCGCCGGCATCTGAAAGTCTTCATGACAGGCGCTACCGGTTTCGTCGGCAAGCATATCGCCGGCAGGCTGGTGGAGGACGGACACCAGATCAAGTGCCTGGTGCGGTCGGATTCCTCCGATGAAGCCTGGTTCCTTGACGGCCTGGGGGCCGAGACCGTCGTCGGCGACATTACCATCCCCGAATCGGTGGCGCTCGCGGCCGGTGGTTGCGAAGCTGTCATACATTTGGTAGGAATCATCTTCGAGCGGCGCGGCGCCAGCTTCCAGAAGATCCATGTGGAAGGAACCCGCAACGCGCTGGCCGCCGCCGCCAAAGTGGGCGCCCGGCGTTTCGTCCACATGAGCGCTCTGGGCACCAGCGCCGGGGCTACCGCCGGTTACCACCGGACCAAATGGGCGGCCGAGGAAGACGTGCGAGCCAGCGGTATTCCGTACACGATCTTCAGGCCGTCGATCATTTACGGCCCCGGCAGCGAGTTCATCGAGATGCTCAAGGGGCAGATCCGGCGCCTGCCGGTGGTTCCCGTGATCGGCGACGGCAATTACCGGCTGCAGCCGATCTCCGTCTTCGACGTGGCGGCCTGCTTCTCGGCTTCGCTGTCGAGCGAGGCGGCCGCGGGCAAGGTCTATGAGATCGGCGGGCCGGCGGCGCTCACATATAATGAACTGGTAGGCGTGCTGTCGGCGGCGATGGGAAAGCAGCGGCGCCTGGCGCACGTGCCGGCGGCGATGGTGCGGCCGGTCGCCTGGATCAGTGAGAAAGTGCAGAGCAAACCTTTTTTGACGCGCGACCAGCTGAACATGCTGCTGGTCGACAACGTTTGTGATATCACCGCCATGCGCAGGGAGCTCGGCGTCGACCCGGTCGGATTTGCCGAGGGGCTGAAGAGAGCGATCGAGGGATTCTGATGGTATTTTCAGGAAGACAATCTAGGAAACCTGACAAGCGGGGAGCGAAGGGCCCTCAGCAGCAAGCGCGGCCGCGGCAGAAGCCGGCGCCACCCATGAAAAGAAAGCAGTCGCAGAGACAGAAGATGCTGCTGCGCCAGACGCTGATACAGTGCACCATTGGCGTCTTCATGATGGTCGCGTATCCGAAGCTGGCCGGCTACGTGCTCGGCGGGCTGCTGATAGCGCTGGGAATGCTGTTTGCTGCCATGTATGTGCGTGACCGGCGTGAAAACGGCTAGCCGGCGTCGCTTTCATACGAATTTAGTAATGTGTCCCTGAAATTGCCAATTTAGTTATGTGTCCCTAAAACCTTATAATATGCATCCTATGGAAACGGTCCTCGTACTTGATTTTGGCGCCCAATACAGCCAGCTCATCGCCCGGCGGGTGCGCGAGTGCCGTGTCTACTCCGAGCTGATCCCCTACGACACCCCGGTCGACGAGATCAAGGCCCGCGGGCCCAAGGGGCTCATCCTCTCCGGCGGACCGGCCAGCGTCTACGCCGACGACGCCCTTGAGATAGATCCCGCCATCTTCGAGCTGGGCATCCCCATCCTCGGCATCTGCTACGGCATGCAGGTCATGGCCCATACCCTGGGCGGCGAGGTGTCGCGCACCGGCAAGAGCGAGTTCGGCAAGACCGAGCTCTCGGTGCTCAAGGAGCTGGTGCTGTTTGACGACCTGCCCCCGACCCAGACCTGCTGGATGAGCCACCGCGATTCGGTGACGGCGCCGCCGGAAGGCTTCGAGGTCACCGGCTCCACCGAGAGTTCGCCGGTGGCGGTCATGGAGAGCCCCACGCGCGGCCTCTACGGCATCCAGTGCCATCCGGAAGTCGTGCACACGCCCTACGGCACCGACGTGCTCAAGAATTTCCTCTTCGAGGCCTGCAACTGCTCGCCGACGTGGACCGTTGTGTCAATTATCGAGGACTCTGTCAACGTCATCCGCGAGCAGGTCGGCGATGAGAAGGTCATCTGCGGCCTGTCCGGCGGGGTGGATTCCTCCACGGCGGCGCTGCTTGTTTACCGCGCCGTCGGCGAGAACCTCACCTGCATCTTCGTCGACCACGGCCTGCTGAGGAAGAACGAGGCCGAGCAGGTCATCGACGCCTTCGAGAACCATTTCCACGTTCCCCTTATACATATTCAGGCCGAGAAGCGCTTCCAGGATAAACTAGCCGGCGTCACCGAGCCGGAGCAGAAGCGCAAGATCATCGGCGAGGAGTTCATCCGCATCTTCGAGGAACAGGCGCGCCATCTCGAAGGCGCCCGCTTCCTGGTGCAGGGGACCCTTTATTCGGACGTCATCGAGAGCGGCACCCGCGACGCCGCCAAGATCAAGTCCCACCACAACGTCGGCGGCCTGCCGGAAGACATGGACCTGGACCTGGTCGAGCCGCTGCGCAACATCTTCAAGGACGAGGTCCGAAACGTCGCCGAGGAACTCGGGCTTCCCGACAACATGGTCTGGCGCCAGCCCTTCCCGGGGCCGGGTCTGGCCATCCGCATCATCGGCGAGGTCACCCACGAGCGCCTGGAGCTCCTGCGCGAGGCTGATTTTATCCTGCAGGAAGAGGTGCGCCGTGCCGGTCTCTACCGCGACCTTTGGCAGTCGTTCTGCGTGCTGCCGGCGATCCGCAGCGTCGGGGTCATGGGCGACGAGCGCACCTACGCCTATCCGATCGTCATCCGGGCGGTCACCAGCGAAGACGCCATGACGGCGGACTGGGCGCGGCTTCCCTACGATCTGCTGGAGACCGTCTCCAGCCGGATCATCAACGAGGTGCCCGGGGTCAACCGCGTGGCGCTGGACATCTCCTCCAAGCCTCCCAGCACGATCGAGTGGGAATAGGACAAGAAAAGGCCCCGATTTAGCGAAATAATTCACATGAATAGCGCCTTTTTGCGGCCGCTATTGCTTATCGAAGCTTGTGTGTTATACGATGGAAGTCCTCGGTTCCGAGGAAGGGGACACTAGGGCAGATTTACCGGGAATAGTTGTAGCCAGGAATACACCCCGCTACATGCAATCCAGGTTTAATGAGGAACAGCTAACGCGCGTCCTCGTACGCCTGATTCCGTCTGCCCAAGCCATGCAAAAACCATTTTTTTCACTCGGGGTATTCATATTATTCTCGCAGTTTAGAGATTAACCGCCCGCCAATCCCAAACCACGGAGGAGCCGCAGTTTATGAGTAACCGCCTAGCATCAGGTAAGGGGACCCTGAAGGGTTTTAAATTATCTCACAAGGAAGAAGGAGGGAACACGGATATGCAAGCTAGCTCCAAACTGCTGTCAAGGACAGCAATCATCCTGGCTCTCGTGCTGACCACGCTGCTCGTCGTGGTTTTCTACAACAGCCAGCAGGCACAAGCCTTGAGCCCCAGCCAGTGGGAGACAGTACGCGGCTACATCAATAGTTATTATGGTGGCGCGCAGTACAATTCCAGTCTCGATGGTGAAGCCGGGTTCCGGATGGGCAAGGTAGCCCTGTGGAACCGGCTCGACTCCAACGGCGACATCCAGCCGAACGCCGGCGCGGCGGGAGTCGGCAGTACCGGCACCACCGTCACCGGAGTTCTTGGTGAGGGCGACGACATGGCCAACCGGCCGGTGCTCATCGATAACCTGAGTGGGCAGACCGCGTACATCCCCGGCACCGAGTTCCGCTGTAACTGGAATGCCGACCAGAGCTGTTTCGCGGATTCATCGATCACCGCTATCAGGGAGATAGTCGACGCCCATAAGGCTGCCGGTTTCTCAACCGACATCGTCGACCACTGCGTCAGCTCCCAGACCGCCGGTCCGGTTACTGGTGGCTTTGGCATCATCGCCCAGGTCCCCGGCGCGCTTTCCAGCGACACTTCGCTGATTCCGAAGGTCTACATCGCCGATTACTCGCGCAACGGCTGGAGGAACTACCTGTCCAACGCTCCTGGCGGGGAAGCAACAGCAGCGCCTGAGACCTCTGCCGGTGGCTTCGCCGCCCCTGGCACCGTGGCCAACTGTGATGCATCCGCAACCGATCTGGCTCTCGTCGAGTGCCAGGCCAACTGGGCCCTCGCATCCACCCTCGGCAACGTCGGCAACGGTCAGACTACCATAGCCACGATCGCCGGCGCCGGCCAGTCCGTGGACGTCAGGGCAGGCAGCATCACCACCATGTCATCCGCAGGCACCAACCTGCAGGTGCCAATCAACACCCTGTTCAGCCTTAGCGGGCTGGCTAACCTCGATCCGCTTCAGACGACCGTACTGACCGGCCGGACCCAGATGGGTTCCACCGGCGCCATCGGTCTGAAGATGCTCGGCTACACCATGATCACCGGCGGCTCCATCACCGGTGGCATCTCGCACTGGAACGGAACCCTGGGCGAGCAGCAGGTCGCCTATGGCGATGGCCTGCCGCTGCAGAGCACTACGTCTTTCACTGGCAAGGTCGACACGACTGCGCCGTCCATCAGCTCCGGACCGACCATCAGCAACATCACGGCGACGTCCGCCGATGTTGCCAGGACCGCCGGTGAGCCCGCGACCAGCAAGATCGATCTGACCGGTTCCGGCGGCGCTCCCGCCATTCACGTCAACAGCACGGTCCTGAACGCGGTCCATACCTCGAGCCTCACGGGCCTGGTTGCCAATACTCACTACACCGGCACCCTGACCGTCTATGACGGTTATGCAAACGGCACCTCGGCTCCGCTTGACTTCTGGACCGACGTGACAGCGCCGACGATCAGCAGCGTCTCGCCGGCCAATGCGGCAACTGTCTACACCGCGTCACCGACCGTAAGCGCAACTCTCGGCGACAACGCCGGCGGCAGCGGCATCAATGTCGATCCTGCCGTGACCATGGTCCACGTAGATAGCGCCATGATCATGTCCGGCTGCACCATCACCACTACCAGCGTCAGCTGCCCGACCTCGGGCCTGGCATATGGTGCTCATACGCTCGAGATCTTCACTGGAGATCTGGCCGGCAACCCGCAGACAAGCACCACTTCGTTCTACGTGGGCGACAACGTGGCGCCGACGGTGACTTATACCGCGCCGACAGGAACGTCGAACAATGCGTCGCCGACGATCACCGGCACCGTTACCGACCCGGCCCCGTCAGGTGGGCTTCCGGCAACAGCGACCCTGAACCTGAGCAATGACGGCGGCTCTACGTGGCCCCTGGCGCTGCAGTATTCCTGTACCATCACCAGCGGCGCCATCAGCTGTCCCGTAACAGACGTGCTTCCTGGCGCACCGAATACCTACAACGCCAAGATAACCGTCGTTGACACTGCCACTAACGCAGGCAGCTCCGCCGGCACCGACACGTTCACCGTCGACACCACGGCGCCGACGGTCACGCCGAACGGATTCGGTTACCTGCCTGGCCCGACCGACGGCAACTGGACCAGCGATACGACTCCGGCGCTCAGCGCAGCGATCAGTGGTATCGGCGCGGGGCATATCAATCCGGCGACAGCAACAGTAACCATCGATGGCTCAGCCTGCGATGGAACAGTGACAGCGAACGATACATCGATATCGTGCACGCCAGTAGCCGTTCTTGCCGAAGGCACTCCCCACACGGTCGTCTTCTCGGCCGAGTTCAATCCGGGCCATCCCGGCACCGGAACGCAGCACTTCAACATCGATACATCCAATCCGGTGATCTCCGGATTAACGCCGAGCGGCGACATTCAGACCTCGACGCCGACGCTGCACGCGGCGCTTGCCGACTACGGGTCCGGCAGCGGCATCAATTCTGCATCCTCTGCCATCTACCTCGATGGTTCGGGTACGGCCCTGACCGGCTGCACCAGGACGGCCGCCGCGATCGATTGCCCGGCCAGCGTGACCGCCGGCGCCCACACCTTCTCGGTTTACACCGAGGATAATGTTGGCAATAGCGCGACGCTCGGCACCGGCTCGTTCAACCTGACCCAGATCAATTACTTCTGGACCTGGTACGACAACATCTGGGGCGATAACTGGATCCTGCTCGGCAACGCCAACGCGTCCGGCGACGTCGACTACGATCTGTCGATCGGAGGAAACGTCAAGACGCTGGCAAGCGGCGGCGTCGTGACGCCTAACAATCTGATCACTCCCAAGTTCGACAGCCTCATGGCCGGCCCGGTCAAGGCGACATCGACGACCGGCGCCAACGGCCTCATGAGCCAGCGCATCCTGTGGCCCAAGGGCGGCAACTCGCTGGAAGAAGTTCCGGCGATGAACGAGAGTGACCTGTCCGACCACTACTACTGGACCTGGTATGACGAGCAGAGCCTCGGCTATAAGGACTGGGTACTGGTATCAAATACCAATGCAGCGGCTGACGTGTACTACCAGATCAGGATCGCCGGCGATGTTCATCAACAGGGCGTTATCCCCGCCGGCCAGCAGATCAATGCCCACTTCCCCGGCATCATGGGCGGACCGGTAGAGGTCCAGGCCTGGGATGTAGCATCTGGGGCAAAGGGAACCAACCCGATGAAGGTCATGGCATCGCAGAGGGTGCTGTCAAACAATGGCGGCGCCTTCAATGAGGTGCCCGGCATTCCCAACGAGAAGCTGAGCGACAAATACCTCTGGACCTGGTATGACCAGACAACACCTGGAAACAGGGATTGGGTACTGATCGCAAATCCGCTGACAAACCAGGACGGCACCGATAATGTTGACGATCTGTATTACAGGATCACCATCAACGGCGCTGTGGCTGGTTCCGGCGGCCCGATCGTTCCCGGCCAGAAGGTAACTCCGATGTTCGACATGGGCATCGGCGGTCCGGTCAAGGTCGAGACATTCTCGGATGCCGGCATGACCACACCGAAGCGCTCGATCGCCTCACAACGCATCACCTGGGGCCCGTCCTTCGAGGAAGTCCCCGGTTATGACGCCAACAACCTGCACACAGGCTACAAGTGGACCTGGTATGACATGCAGTCTGCCGGCGCCCGCAACTGGGTACTGGTCGCCAATCCCGGCAACAGCCAGATCTACTATGAGGTCACGGTTCAGAACATAGTCAGAGCCAGCGGCACAATCGATGCAGGCAAGAACGCTCTGCCGGCCTTCCCCGGGATCATGGGCGGACCGGTCGAGGTCAAGGCCTGGACCGATGCCGGCAAGGGCACTCCCGCCAACGTGATGGCATCACAGCGGGTACTCTGGAACGGCTACTTCAACGAGACGCTGGGCCAGCAGTAAGCAAAAAACAAATCCGGCTGGCAGTCTGAAGGAATAGACCAAAGCCCAGACGGAATATAAGCAGAACGATCAGGGCGGGCCGCGCAAGCGGCCCGCCCTTAATTTTGGGGACACATTACTAAATTGCCTGTTTTGGGGACACATTACTAAATTGGAATTAAGTAATGTGTCCCTTTTATTCTGTGTCCCTTTTATTCTCCCCTTTGTTCTCGTTGACCTAATAGATCATTAGTTGTAATATTGGTCCACTTTTTTTGAGTTCTCGGGGAACGGAAGCGGGTAATCGGCCGCCCAGACAGGGCGGCCCGGGCAGGGAGAGATCAAATGAAAGTTCGCAGGCCGGTTCGCAGGTTCGCTTTGGCAGTTCCCGTGATCATCGCATTGGCGCTGATGGCTGCGCTGCTGCTGATTCCTTCCTTTATCGCCTCGGCGGTCGCGCCAAGCCAGATAACGAGAGCGTCAACTGATTCCACTGGAATCCAGGGAAACATGACCAGCGATTCGGCATCTGTCTCCTCTGACGGCCGCTATGTAGCTTTTACCTCCGACAGCAATAACCTTACTGGCGCAAGCACGGATAATTTCAAGGATGTGTTCGTCAAAGATACCCAGACCGGCGTGACCATCTGCGCATCAACAGATGCCTACGGCAACCCGTCAAATGGATCCAGTTACAGCTACGCTTCTTCTATTTCCGCTGATGGCCGCTATGTCGCTTTTTCATCCGGGGCGACAAACCTTGTTACAGGTGATACCAACGGCCAACCCGATGTCTTCGTCAAGGATACCCAGACCGGAATGACGTCCCTCGTATCTTCGAACTCATCGGGAATCGAAGGTAACAATTACAGCTACTACGGATCTATCTCAGACAACGGCCGCTATGTGGCTTTCGTGTCCGCTTCCAACTTGGCTCCAGGTGGCTGGTTTAACCGCTCAAACGTCTATCTCAAAGATACTCAGACGGGAACCACCACGCTGATTTCATCGAATTCGTCAGGAATTCAAGGAGACAGTTCAAGTCTCGACCCTGAAATTTCCGGGGATGGCCGGTATGTGGAATTCATATCGAACTCAACCAATTTGGTGGCTGGGGTTACCTACGCCTACTACCAGTCTTACGTGAAGGACACGATTAGCGGAACCACCATATGTGCATCCACGAGTTCATCCGGAAATCTGGTTCAAGGTAACAGCCAATTCGCATCGCTATCCGCCGACGGCCGCTACGTGGCGTTCCAATCAGAGGCGATCAATGTCGTCCCGGGCTTTTATGGGCCTGATGATATCTACGTAAAGGATACCCAGACCGGAATCACCACCTGCGCCTCATCGGATTCATCGGGTTCTGAGGCAAGTGATCGCAGCTATCATCCTTCTATCTCAGGAAATGGCCGCTACGTTGCCTTCGAATCTAATGCAACAAATCTAGTGATTGATGACAAAAATGGGAAGACCGATATTTTTGTCAAAGATACAACCACTGGCGATATTGGTCTCGTGTCCAGAAATGCGGATGGATCGGCAGGGACAAGCGACAGCATCAAGCCTGCGATTTCTTCAGACGGCAAAGCTCTAGGCTTCGAGTCACAAGCGAGCAATCTGGTCTCGGACGATACCAATAACATGTCAGATGTTTTCGTGACCCCGGTCGAAATCTCGGCTCCTGTCATCACGAATACGCTTCCCACAGCCGACCAGGCCGGGAATTCATTCAACATCAGTGCCGATTTTTCAGATTCTGATTCCGGTATAGACAACGCATCGATAATTATGTATGTCAACAACAGGGACGTCACCAGCGAGGCCACAATAACGCCCGGCCACATTTCGGTTAACGTCACCGGAGACGGAACACAAAACGTGGGGCTTGTGGTCGGGGACAATGCGCACAACAAGCGCGTGGCACAATGGTCCTTCGCCGCACCTGCCACGTATTACTTTCCCTGGTTCGACAGCTTGTTTGGCAGGACCTGGGTGCTGGAGGCTCAGCCGTTCTCCGGGTCGCCCGCAGCACGTTCGAACCTCATCGACATCCGGATGCACAATGCCGGTTCCGGTTCGATGGACTTGCTGGCAAACAACATGTTTATCAATAAAGGTGAGACCAAAAACATGCCGCCTAACGGCAGGATGGGAGGTCCGGTCAAGGTGGATTCCCATTATGGGGATTCCCTGGTCAGTGAACGTTCACTGTTCGGCAATTCCTTCGAGGAGGTCTGGGGCACTTCCTATTACAACCTCGATTCGCACTACTGGTGGCCGGTCTACGACAGCGCCAGCGCCGGGATGAGGAACTGGATACTTGTGGCCAATCCTCCCGATAACGGCGAGAACATAACCGTGCACGTGACCGTACACAACGCCGGCCCTGATATCTCTGAAGCCAGGGATCTTGCGCCGGGACAAACCTGGACGCCAATATATGCCGGAAGGTTCGGAGGTCCTGTTGAAGTGAAAGCATGGAAGCAGGGTGGGAATGAGGATAGCGACCCACGTAAGGTCATCGCCTCTCAACGCGTGCTCTATAACGGCGCATTCAATGAGATGCCGGGAATCGCTGCATCGAAGCTGAGCCCGGCCAACATCTGGACCTGGTATGACGATGTCAACGGTTCAAACTGGATCGTAGTCTCGAATCCGAGTTCCACGAAGATCAACGCCCAAATCGCGGTCGGCAACCTTAACAACCCCGTATACGTCGATGAGGCAGTTCTCGGCGCATACGAAACACATGCCTTCCGCAAGCCGGTTATGGGCGGTCCTGTGTACGCATGGGGATACAATGAGGGATCCTCAAGTCCAGATGCGAATATTGTGGTCTCGCAACGAGTCTTGTGGGGACCTTCGTTCGGAGAACTCGCTGGTTCGGTGCCAGCAGATATCTCCTTCACCACTTCGACCTGGACCTGGTACGACCAGGCATCCGCCGGCGCGAAGAACTGGGTGTTGATATCAAACCCGACTGATAAGCCGTTATATGCGGAAGTCCGGATTGCCGGTGTAACCGTTTGGGGCGATGTGGTTAACCCGTACGATAACAAGACACCGACATTCCCGGGGAGAATGGGCGGTCCGGTCGAGGTCGAGGCATGGAAATCTGAAACCGCGCCGGGGGGCATTCAACTCAAGCGAACGCCGTACCTGGTCTTCGCCTCCCAGCGCGTCCTCTGGAACGGCTATTTCAACGAGATCGTCGGCAAGGGGCAATAGCAGCGCATTCGGGGGATTCGGGGGGATTCGGGGGGATTCGGGGACACATTACTAAATTGCCGGTTTTGGGGACACATTACTTAATTGGAATTAAGTAATGTGTCCCCTTTTTGTTTGTCCTTGACCGAAATACCCCAGGCGAGTATTATTAAATACCGCATTTCGCAGGTGAAATGCGTCACCCAGCGCAAAAACTCCAAGGAGTTACAGCATGAAACGCATCCGTCGGGCTCGCCTGGCGCTGATCTTGTTGCCGGCCATTTTCGTCGCTCTCGCGATCGCGGTTCCCTCGTTCCTTCTGGCTGCCAGCGATAGTTCCGGCTCTTCTGCCCCACTTTCCCCCGACACGGTCATTTTCAGCAGCAGCCCCAGCATCTTCGTTTCCAGCGCTTCCTACATCAATTACAATCCCGACGGCCCCATCTTCAGCAACCAGCAGCCGGCCGCCGCGGCATCCGATGTCTATCAGGCGATAAGCGTCAGTTATTCCGACCCCGACGGCGTCGTCGCGCACGGATGGGCCAACGGGCCGCAGATTTGGTACGACGGCTACGAGACGACTAAATGTTCGGCAGTCGGCATGCACTGGACCGCAACCGGCATGTGGTGGGACCATTACACTGTGACCCAGTGGAATCCCGTCGGTTGCAGCGCGCTGGCGGCGGAGTTCCTCCCCATGTCCGACGGCACGCATACCGTCAGGGTCAAGGCGACCGACAAGCTGGGCAATTCCAACACCTTGGAGTGGACCTTCAGCATGGACCACACCGCACCGGCGGTCACGCCCTCGGCGCTCTGCGGCACGATCGCGCCCTCCGCCACACCAACTATTTCATTCACTTATTCTGACGCCAGCGGCATCGATACGTCCTCGGCGGTGATGAAGCTCGACGGGGTCACGGTCACGGCGGCGGCAGGACCCGCTGAAGCCGTCTACACTCCCGGGCAGGCTCTCGCTGACGGTGTGCATACCGCGATTTTCGAGATCAAGGACAGCGCCGGCAACAAGGGCAGCGCCATCTGCGGTTTCACCGTCGACACGCAGGCGCCGCAGGTCACCAGCCTGACTCCCGCCGACGGCTCGGTGGTCAACACCGCCAGCCCGCTCGTCAGCGCCGCCTGGTCAGACACCGGCGCCGGCGCCGACCAGTACACGGCGCACCTGACGCTCGACGGCGGCGATGTCACCGCGGGCGCCACCGTCACCCAGTATGGCCTCACATACCAGACCGGCAACCTGGCGCAGGGCAGCCACACGGTTTCCGTGTATGTCAGTGACAAGACCGGCAAGCAGTCCTCGACGCGCAGCTCGACCTTCATCTTTTCCAACGACACTCAGGCGCCGCTGATCGACAGCCTCACTCCGGCTGACGGTTCCCTGGTGCAGATCGCCAATCCCCTGATACAGGCGGCCTGGCACGATCCCGATTCCGCCGGCGTCGACCAGTACTCGGCGCACCTGACGCTCGACGGCGCCGATGTCACCGCGGGCGCGACTGCCGACCAGTACGGCATCAGCTATCAGGCCGGCGGCCTCTCGCTCGGTTCCCACACGATTTCACTTTATGTCAAAGACAAGGTCGGCCACCAGTCGCTGACCCGCAGCTCCACCTTCAACTATTCAGACGACACGCAGGCGCCGGTGGTCGACGGCATCACTCCCGCCAACGGCGATACCGTCAACACGACCGATCCCCTGATCAAGGCCGCCTGGCACGACCTCGGCTCTTCCGGAATCAACCAGACCTCGGCGCACCTGACGCTCGACGGCGCCGATGTCACCGCGGGCGCGACCGTCACGGCTGACGGCCTCAGCTATCAGGCCAGCGGCCTGGGGCTGGGCGTCCACACGGTCTCCGTATACGTCAAGGACAACATCGGGCACCAGTCGGACACGCTCAGCTCGGCCTTCACCTATTCAGTCTTCAATCCCGACGGCCCCACTTTCAGCGATGAGCATCCCGCCGTTTCCACAAACGATCCCCTCGACAGCATCAGCGTCAGCTACTCCGATCCCGACGGCGTCGCCTCCCACGGAACCGCTAACGGGCCGCAGATGTGGTTCGACGGTTACGAGGTGACTAAGTGTTACGCCGTGGGAGTGCACTGGAGCCCGGCAGGGATTTCCTGGGACCACACGGTGGTCACGAAATGGGGTTCCGGCTGCTCGACTCTGGAGGCGGTGCAGATGCCGATGACCGACGGCGACCATACGGTCAGGGTCATCGCCACCGACAGCAAGGGCAACAAGAACATGAAGGAATGGACCTTCAGCATCGATCACACGCCACCCGCGATCACGCCTTCGGCGCTTTGCGGCACGGTGGTGGAGAACGCCACCCCGGAGATCCGCTTCGCCTACCAGGACCAGTACGGCGTCAACAGCTCCTCGGCGTCGATGAAGCTCGACGGCGTTGCGGCCGCGATCTCACCGGGAGCGGCCGAGACCGTCTACACGCCGGCGCCTTTAGGCGACGGGCCGCATACCGCTGTTTTTGAGGTCTACGACAATGCCGGCAACAAGGGAACCTCCACCTGCACATTCACGGTCGACACCCAGCCGCCGGTGATCGACAGCCTCACCCCCGTCGATGGCGGATTCGTCAACAATCCCGATCCGCTCATCAGCGCCGCCTGGACCGACTACGGCGCCGGCGTGGATCAGTACACGGCGCATCTGGAGCTCGATGGCGCCGATGTCAGCGGCGGCGCGGCGCTCGGCCAGTACGGCCTCACCTATGCCGCCAGCGGCCTGTCCCTTGGCGACCACACGGTTTCGGTGAGCGTCAGGGACAAGACCGGCAAGCAGTCGGCGACCAGCACTTCTACCTTCACTTACATGATCGATAACGATCCGCCGGTGATCGACAGCCTCACTCCGGTCAACGGCGCCCACGTCGAGAACAACAGCCCGCTCATCAGCGCCGCCTGGTCGGATTACGGCTCCGGCATCGACCCCGGCTCCGCCAGCCTGCTGCTCGACGGCAAGGATGTGACCGCCGGCGCCACCGTTGACGGCAACGGCCTCACTTACCAGGCCGCCGGCCTGGCGCAGGGAAGCCACACAATAAAGCTTTTTGTCAAAGACCGCGTGGGGCTGCAATCGGCGACCGTGACTTCCACCTTCGTCTATTCCATGACCTATTACGCACCCTGGTATGACTCCAAACCCGAGAACGGCATGAAGGGAAACTGGATCCTGGTCATCAACCAGGAAGACACTCCGGCGCCGGTCGACATCTATATTGGCAACGAGAAGGTCGGCTCCTGGACGATCGCCCCGGGCGACCGCATCACGCCGCAGTTCCCGGGACGCACCAGCGGGCCGGTGAAGGTGGTCTCCACCGCCGGCAACGAACTGCTGGTCAGCCAGCGGGTGCTCTTCAAGGATTCCTTCAACGAGGTGATGGCGGTGCGCGACAGCGACCTCGACTCCGACTACCGCTTCACCTGGTATGATTCCAGACCCGAGAACGGCATGAACGGCAACTGGATCCTCATCGGCAACGCCGACAACTCCAGCGCCGTCGTCGACGTCTATATTGGCTCCACCTGTAAGGGAACCTACACCTTGCCGCCGGGCGGCATCGCCACACCGACGTATGCTGGCATGATGGACGGTTCGGTCAGGGTCAAGAGCCGCGGCGGCCAGAAGCTGATCGTCAGCCAGAGGGTCATCTACAAAAACGCGTTCTCCGAGGTCATGGGAACCGGCGTCAGCGATCTTGACAAGGAATACTTTTTCACCTGGTACGACTCCAAGCGCGAGAATTCCATGAATGGAAACTGGGTGCTGATCGGCAACGAGAACAGCAGCGCCGCCGCCGACGTCTACGTCGAGATCGGCGGCAAACGCATGGGCGACTATTCGATACCGGCGGGCGGGCGCATAACGCCTGTGTTCCCCAACACCATGGGCGGCCCGGTCCACGTCGGCTGCACCAGCTGCCGCGGCGACCAGAAAATCATGGCCAGCCAGCGCGTGCTCTACAAGGATTCCTTCGAGGAGGTCCAGGGAACCAGCCCGCGGGACATGGGCGACGGTTCTGTCTTCACCTGGTACGACCTGACGCCGCCGCTGATGAAGGGTGACTGGATACTGGTCGGCAACCAGAGCGCGGCGGCCGACGTCTACGTCCAGGTCGCGATCGGCCCGGGCGGGGCGCCGATGAAGATGGCCGGCGGCGGCGATACCTTCGTCGCCCGCGCCGGGGGCGGCAGCACCACGCCGTACTTCCCGGGGACCATAGGCGGGCCCGTGAACGTGACCTGCACCAACTGCAAGAGCGGCGAGAAGCTGATCATCAGCCAGCGGGTCATCTACATGGACAGCTTCAACGAGGTCGTGGGCAAGCCGGCGCGGAAGTAAGCGGAGTCCGCGGAAAGCGGAGGTTTAAAGAATGAAGATGTTATACGTTTCACTCTTTGGTCTGTCGCTCCTATTGATGGTGGGTTGTGGGGACAATGCTGCAGTTCAGACTGTCACTCAAACAAATACGGTAACGGTCGAGAAAACGACTCCAACAAAGCCTCCTTCTAATAGTGGCCCCAGCACGCAGTCCCCACCATCGAACCAATCAGCGCGGGCCGGGGAGAACGACCCCCTGCCGACGGCCGTTGGTGAATCTTCGATCACTTCGATTGTTTCAATTGGCAGCAGATTGGTTGGCCAACCAGATAGCGGCGTGGCAGTCAATTATGCAAATGGAGGCTATCAGGTTTCTTACAATATGGATGCAACCGTGCAGGACTGGCAGATTGGTGATGCGGTTAAACTTCTTTTGGTTTCGATTCCGTCCAACTGTCCGCCCGGAGATAATCGTGGCAAAGTTTACGATGCCACGAACCTGAGGACTGGCGAAACCTGGGAAGCTCCCGACTCACAGCATCAATGTGGTGGTGCTTAGGGCACTGGCTAGAGCAGATTGGCACTTAGGGCATAGCTAAACCGCAGAGGAAGAAGGGCCGTCGTTTGCAGTCCCGGCAAAAAGTGTCACCCTCTGTGACTTTTGTAACAAATTTCCCATAATCGGTTATTCCCTCTTCTTCATAATTCTTTATGAATATTTAACTCTTAATCCAACCTATATGGTTGACATAAATACGTATATATAGGATAAACATTTGTGTATCCCTAATACCTGTTGGTTTTGAATCATGCCTGAGGGAGGATCGTCATGTTGAAAAAAGGCTTGATAGGTTTATCGATTGTAACAATTGCCGCCGCTCTTGGCTGGGTCGGCTACATTGGCCTGGCAAAAGCATCAGACCAGCAGCAGTCAAACACCTCAACTGACCACCAGTGGCTTATTCCACCAGAGGACCACTCGGACACCATCACGGCCAAAACGACCGAAACGATCCAGGGCACCCGTGACCCAGACGGTAAATGCACAGCTAGCTTTCACACGTCTGGAAACACACACGGAACGACCAACCTGGTAGATCCCTCCAATTGCACTTACGTCCAGACGCTTGAGCCCGGCCCGGGGCCAGGCATCCCCGGGGGGCCATCTAACGAGGAGCTTGCTTCCGGCGGGCCTTGTAGTCCACAAAAAATATTGCGCTCAATGGAGTCCGCGGAGAACGCTGCTGACCTGACCGTGCTGACATATGATGAATTCATGGCCCAACCTCCTACGAAAGATCGCCCCAAACTCAGTTTTAGCGCACATAATCAGGCTGCAGACGACAAAATACGCGCTGCGAAATTTCTGGAATTTACTGATTCCAATGGGTCAAAAATGACCATCGCAGTCGATGAAAACGATGTTCCATTATTGTGGGCCTCCGAAGGCACAAACGGTAGCTGTTCAGGTGAAAGCGCCGCGGCAGGGGGGTTCGCCTTAGGAATGCAGGGTCCCACACCGTGACTTTCGGTATGCGGCCGCACCGGCAAGCTGCCTTTTCTGGCTCGCGCCATAGTCGGTCATCGTGCGTCGGGTGACATTTTTCCGGCCTCTATCTCCTATCCCCACGGCTTCTTGACGGGATAGGAGATAGGGGCCCGCAAAAGTGCACCCTTATGGTGAAAGATGAGAAATCCTACAGGTCAGGATCCCTGATTCACGACACCGTTACCTGAAGAACCAGACACGTTCCGTTGTCATTATTTGGATCCTCGCGACATGCGCTTCGAACCGTTATCGCTGCCGTACCGCTGCTTTTAGCAACAAATGTCGAAGTCGCTCCATTGTCACTCCGCCCCGACAGGTCCAGGACCGCGGGATTGGAACTAGAGGGAGGCGAGGGGCCCTCCATGTGGATTTCGAGCTGATCCCCGGTTTGGAGAGTAACGTTCGGAGCAGAGTTTGCAGAGGGACTCCAGAGGCAGTTTCCAAACGAATCTACGGCGCCGCTATTAATGCGATACAAAACTTCCGGTGGTCCGCAACTAGAGGAAGGGGCATTAGGATCTGTTGTGATAACTAGCGTACCTACTGTGAAGACCTGCGCAGTTGTGTCCTTCGATGGTTGCCACCACGGGCGCGATTCAGATGTGGGCGAAGCTGAGCAGCTCGCGAGCAGCAAAGATGCCATAATAACGACGGCTACTATTGGCAACAAGCGTGATCTACGCATTGGTGGTTCCACTCTCATCCTCGCTAGCGTTCATTTGGGCTACTCTTGAATATATATATACGATAACGAATGCGTAAGTATCACATCATTGGCAACTAATACGATCGAAACCGAGCGAAAAAGTTCGAAGCCCCTATGGTGTTTGCGATATTGGCATAAATAAATGGCTTAGCCAAGCCATTTATCAGGATCAAAATTTGGTGGGCGTAATCGGCACTTATTCGAACCAGGTCATTCTGAATCGGCCAGTCGGCGTTATGAACTGTTCTTTACCCCGTATATAGTTTCACTGTGATAAATTATGACTTCGTGCGTATAGTATTTTAGAGGCATCTTTTCAATCTGCGGGAGGAAGATATTGTTGAAGAAATGTCGGATACTCAGGCACGTGGCAATATTCCTGACGATCTTTTTTTCACTGGTCTTATTCCTGACCGCCGGCTGCGGGGAAACCCCCGGCTACAACAGCGGGGTTTTCCGGAACAATATTCGCCGGCACTGATGGTGGCGGTGTTTACAAATCGGTCGACGGCGGCGTCAGCTGGACCTCGTCGAGCAGCGGGCTCGCGAATATGAATATTTCGTCGCTGGCGGTTTCTCCTGGTTTTGCAAGCGATGGAACAGTTTTTGCCGGCAGCAGAGGTGGCGGCGTTTTCAAGTCGACGTCTGGCGGCAGCAACTGGACGGCAGTTAACACAGGCGTCAGCTATGAATCCGTGGGCACGGTCGCCGTCTCGCCGGATTTCGTCAATGATCACACAGTATTTGCCAGCGCTGAAGGACCATATAATGCCGGCGCTACAGGACCAGATGATTCCTCCCCATCAACTAAGGACACCAGCACCGCTGATAACTCAGTGGCAGCACCTCATACCGGCTTCTTACAGATAATAGAAGGAGATGTCTTCAAATCAACTGACGGGGGAAGCAATTGGAGCGGTAGCAATAACGTATTTAACAACATCCCGGTCAGTTCGATATCATTCTCGCCTGCCTTCGTAAGCGACCGGACGGTCTTTCTCGGCACAGCTTTCGGCGTCTACAGATCATCAGACGGCGGCCTCAGCTGGGTCAACACAAAGATATACCAGCCGCCGTCCAGCCAGCCCGAGAATATCTTTTCAATTGCCGTATCGCCGAGCTTTGCTGGGGACAGAATCGTTTTCATCTCGATCCAGAAGTTGAATACGATCGAGAAGATGAATAGGCCCGACGTTCCCGGCAGCGAGTTTTCTGAGTCGACAGACGCTGGCAGCACCTGGAGCCAGCCGATCACAATTTCACCAAGAAACACTTTCACAAAGAGTCTGGCAATCTCGCCTGAATTTGCCGCCGATAAAACTTTGTTCGCCGGGACAGAAGGCTATCCCGGGGGGTACTTTGAAACCATTTACGAATCAGCCGACGGCGGAACCAGCTGGCTCATATCTGACGACGGGCTGGCGCCGAATTCCAACGTGTCAACAATTGTAGTCTCTCCGAATTTTGGCAGTGATGGGACGGTCTATGCCGGAACCAACAAAGGCATCTTCAAGTCGACAGATGCCGGCAACAAATGGAATGAGGTCAATTCAGGGATCCCGTCAAACACGAATGTAACCTGCATGGCGTTAGCGGACTGAACATCTTTATGAATTAGATGGGACCTCCAAATTGCGAAACTTCTCCTAATGCCTCGGATGCGGCACCTTAAGCCCCCGCCTAATAAAAGCACAATACCTGATGGAAAGACCGGTCGCCCACTGGAGTTTTCTAAGTGGTACGTCCTTAATTAACGGAAGAATCTCCCGAGTAAACAAAGCTGGGTCAGGCTTCTCATTGTCTTGATCCCATGCTTTGTTAGCTTCCAGGCGAGCTGATCTGGTCCGGGTTTTCTGGACACCTTGCTAAGAGTGATTCTTGGATTTACGGCACCGAGATCTGAAGAACTAGGCACGTGCCGTTGGTATTGTTTGGATCCTCGATGCAACCGCCACGAACCGTTATTAGCGCCGTTCCGCTGCTGTTAGCCACAAATGTCGAGGTCGCACCGTCGTCACTTTGGCCGGCTCGGTCTAGGACCGAGGGCTCGGAGCTCACAGGAGCCGAGTACGAGCGGTTCATCATGTGGATTTCGACCTGTTCCCCCTTTTGGAGAGAAATATTTGGAGGAATCCCTATCCCAGTCAGCAGCATGACGCAGTCTCCAAGCTCACGTTCCTCGCCGCCATCAATACGATACGTAGCCGCCGGTGCGCAATTTGTAACGTTGGTCTTACACGGGTGGGGCTCTGGCTGTCCCGGTCCAACCGTTTCTGGAAGAAGATTACCGTCGAGTTCATAAAAGTAGGTCTTGCTACCGTCAGCGTGATCCTCGGTGCCAACAAGTGAGGGATACTCCACACAATTACCTGGCCCTGCTGCATTAGAATCGATAGGGCTGTCAGCAGGCGTCGCGCCGCTGCCGGTAGCGCCAGTCACATTGTAGTGGGCAACTAGAATGCCCAATGTGATGAGTGCCGCAAGGGCTACTGTGGAAATGATGATACGTTGAAAATGTCTCTTCATCCTGCGCAGCAAATCTCGAAGCACAGATGCTCCTCTCCCGCTAGCGATTCACTTGGGCAAGGAAAACTGAAGTTATTATATTGACAGCGGCTCCCGAGTTGTCAAATAATCTCGGGGTGGGGTGACAGATTTTCACCCCCTATCTCCTATCCCAACGGCTTCTTGACACAGGCCTTCCCCGCTTGTTAGACTCCTAAGGCTATAACCAGGAACGCGTTTTTCGCATCCCGAGAGGTGGAGGGACTGGCCCTTTGAAGCCTCGGCAACCTGCGGCACGATTCCCAAAGGAATCCAGTGCCAGCAAGGTGCCAACTCCTGCAGACCATATAGGTCTGGAAGATGTGGTGATAGATAGGCTCAGTAGTACTTACGCAAGCCTCTGCCACATCGTGCGGAGGTTTTTTTCGTTCCCCCGCACGAATCGAAGCCGGCAAGAAATTCCCGCCGGCGCGGCATCTTCCCCCATGGACTCAAGGATGCGACGGCGCCAGACAAGGAGCATGGTTTGGCCACCACCGCCGAACATCTGAAATGTAAAGAATGCGGGCGCACCTATCCGCTGGAAGCGCTGTTCGTCTGCGACTTCTGCTTCGGGCCGCTCGAGGTCTCATATGATTATGAGAAGATTCGCAGGCGGGCCACCAAGGAGCGCATCGCCCTGGGTCCGCCATCGCTGTGGCGCTACTCTGATTTCCTTCCCGTCAACAGCAAACCGGTCGTCGATCTGCAGGCGGGCTATACGCCGCTGATCAAGGCTGACCGCCTCGCCGCGGAACTCGGGCTCAGGAAGCTCTGGGTCAAGAACGACACCGCCAACCCCACCCACTCCTTCAAGGACCGGGTCGTTTCCGTGGCCCTGCAGCGCGCACTGGAGATGGGCTTCGAAGTCGTTGCCTGCGCCTCCACCGGCAACCTCGCCAACAGCGTCGCCGCCCACGCGGCTGCTTCCGGAACCGAGGCTTATGTCTTCGTGCCGGCCAATCTCGAGATACAAAAGATCATCGCCACCGCCATCTACGGCGTCAACGTGGTCAAGGTACGCGGAAACTACGATGACGTCAACCGCCTCTGCACCGAGATCGCCTCGGAGAAGAAATGGGCGTTCGTCAACGTCAACGTGCGGCCCTATTATGCGGAGGGCTCCAAGACGCTAGCCTTCGAGACCGCCGAGCAGCTGGGCTGGCGCGCTCCCGACAAGGTCGTCACCCCGGTGGCTTCGGGCTCGCTGCTGACCAAGATCCACAAGGGATTCTGGGAGCTGGGCGAGGTCGGTCTCATCCGCAGGAAGGCGCCGGCGGTATTCGGCGCCCAGGCCGAGGGCTGCGGCCCGGTGGCGGCGGCTTTCGCCGAGGGCTCCGAGCATGTGAAGCCGGTCAAGCCCGACACCATCGCCAAATCGCTGGCGATCGGCAATCCGGCTGACGGCATCTTCGCGCTGGAAGTCGTGCGCCAGACCGGCGGCGCCATCGAGAGCGTCACCGAGCAGGAGATCGTCGACGGCATCAAGCTGCTGGCGGAGACCACCGGCATCTTCACCGAGACCGCCGGCGGCGTCACCACGGCGGTGCTCGCCAAGCTGGCGGCGTCCGGCAAGATCTACCGCGACGACGAGACCGTGCTCTACATCACCGGCGACGGCCTGAAGACGCTCGACGCCGTGGCAGACACCATCAGCACTTACGAGATCGACCCGGTCTTCTCCCAGTTCGAGGACGAAGTGCTCGGGGACATTGTGAAAGGAGCTAACAGATGAGCGTAAAGGTGAGAATCCCTTCGCAGCTGCGGCAGTTGACCAGCGGTGAGGGAATGGTAGAAATGGACGCCGGCACCATCGGTGAAATCATCATGGAACTGGAGAACCGGCACCCGGGCATGGCCGAGCGGCTGCTCGACGAGGGCGAAGTGCGGCGTTTCATCAACATTTACGTCAACGGCGACGACATCCGCTTCGCGTCAGGCCTCGACACCGAGGTCGCCGACGGCGCCGAGGTCAGCATCGTGCCGGCGGTGGCGGGGGGATAAAGCGATAACGCACGGTTCCGTTTTTGACGCAATATTATGTTTGTAATATAATTAGCCGCGTTTAATTTCCTGGCGGATATCCTCTGAAAAAAAGAGGGGGGATCATGTCTGGCGGCATCAAAGCCTCAACCATCGCGCTCATCTCGGTCTCTGTCCTTTTCCTGCCCTTTTTCCTCTGGCCTGCTTCGGCCGCTGACAGCGGCGCCGATATCTTCTTTCCCTATCAAACCTTCCCCGTCGGTTCATGGCCTGAGGCGGTCGCGATCGGCGACCTGAACAGTGACGGCCGTAACGACGTGGCGATGACCACCTCTTTCTATTTCGATCCACCGAATGATTTCCAGCTCTTCGTCTTCACCCAGGACGGCAAAGGCCATCTCGGGGCTCCGGTCAAGTACCAAACCGACGCCAGCGGCGCGAACCGCCCGCAGGGGTTGGCGGTAGGCGACGTCAACGGGGATGGAAGGAATGACATCGTCATCGGCAACAGCGGAAAGGAAGTGGAAGTGTTCCCGCAAAACGCTGATGGCAGTTTTGGGCCGAGCATCAAGTACCCGACCCAGAATTCCAACAAGGTCTGCATCGCCGACCTTAACCACGACGGCCGGAATGACATCGCGGCGATAGGCTGGGGAACGAATTCGCTTGACGTGATCTTGCAGAATGCCGACGGGACCCTGGCGGCGGCCAGGACTTACAGCGTCACACATGGCGGTTACGATGATCTGGCCGTAGGCGACCTGAACAACGACGGCCTCACCGACATCGCCGTGATGAGCGGGCAGAAGCTGCTGCCGAATATCGGCGTCTTGCTGCAGAAGCCGGATGGCAGCTTTGACTCTCCTGATTATTACTCAGTTCCCGGCGATATATTGGTCAACCTGACCCATAGCATCGCTATCGGTGACGTGACCGGCGACGGGCTCAACGATGTAGTCGCATCTTCGGGCGGCAACGCGCCCAATTCGCACATCGCCGTCTTCCCGCAAAACGGTTCGGGCAAGTTAGGCGCACCGGTTACCTATCTCACGCTAGACGTCCCGGAAACGGTGGCGATAGCCGATTTCAATGGGGACGGCAGAGCCGACGTCGCGACCGCGCACGGCGGTTGGGATGCCCTGAGCGTACACCTGCAGCAGCCGGGCGGCACGCTGTTATGGAGCGGCAGCTATCCGCTGCCCTACGCTTCGCACTACAATCCGCAGGGAATGGACGCGGGCGACCTCGACGGCGACGGGAATCCGGATATCGCGATCGCCGACTACAACCATGGACTGGTCGTATTGTATAACAGGTGCGGGATCAAACCGGAGCTGAACCTTTCTACCTCCAGAACTTACTGGGCGAGCTTCGCTGATTATTCAGCGGGCCTGCTCTCGGTGGATTACTCGCTGGCGGATTCTTCATCACAGGCAGCATACAATGTCAACATCGTCAGCCTTACCGCTACGAACGGTGTCTCTGTCTCGACTCCGCTTCCGGCTGCTATCGGAACCATCTCGCCAGGGGTCCCGGCTTCAGTGACCATCAGGTTCGAGATCCCTGCCGGAGTCGCTTCTTTCAGGTCGGCGCTGTACGCCACGGCCGAAGACCCTTGCGGGAATACTTTCGAATATCCGGGCCCGATGCCCGGAGCATAGCGAAACCGTATTGCGATGACCTAAACTGAAAACGCGCCCGGATAGGCGCGTTTGAGTTCGCGAAGGTATTTGCGGGCCGCGATTATTTCCCGGAAGAATCCTTCTTATTGCCGGCAGCCTTCCCCCCGGAAGCTTTCCTCGGAGAATGATTGCGCCTTTTGCCGGCGCTTGCAGTGGCACGGGTGCCTGTCGTGCTGCCCGTGCTGCCCGCGGCTTTCTTCCTGGTGCTGATCGTGCCACTCGCCGCCTTGCGACCTGTCGCTGCCCGGCCCGCTGACTTGCCACTCGCCGCCTTGCGGCCTGTCGCTGCCCGGCCCGCTGACTTGCGGCTCGCGGATTTGCGGCCAGCGGCCTTCCTGGCCTTGGCGCGTCCGGCCGCGGCCTTCTTGCGGGTAAGGGCGCGCTTTTCCGCCGCGACCACTTTTTTGGCCGCCTTGCCGTCAAGCAGGGCGGCGTTCAGCACATCCGACACTTCGTCGGCGAGGATGAAATTCATGGTCTTGCGCAGATGCTCGGGCACGTCGTCGAGATCCTTTTCGTTCTCGTGCGGCAGGATGACCGTGTCGAGCCCGGCGCGGCGCGCGGCCAGGACTTTCTCCTTGAGCCCGCCGATGGGAAGCACTTTGCCGCTCAGCGTCACCTCTCCGGTCATGCCGATGTTCGACGCCACCGGTTTGCCGATCGCCAGCGAAGCCAGGGCCGTAGTCATGGTGACGCCGGCCGATGGGCCGTCCTTGGGCACCGCGCCCGCGGGTACGTGTACGTGAACATCGTGTGTCTGGAAGAAATCCTCGGCAATGCCAAGCTCGTCTGAATGCGAGCGCACCCACGAAAGCGCGGCCTGGGCGGATTCCTTCATGACGTCACCCAGCTGGCCGGTGAGAGTCAGCATGCCCTTGCCGTGCATGCTCGTGGCTTCGATGAAGATGATGTCGCCGCCGCTCATGGTCCAGGCAAGCCCCGTGGCTACGCCCGGCTCTGAGGTCATGCGTCTGGCCTCGGAGAAGAAGCGTTTCTTGCCCAGCAGGTCCTCCACCGTCTTATCATCGATCTTGAACTTGCCTTTCTTGCCCTCGGCGAGCTCGCGGGCGACCTTGCGGCAGACGGAGCCGATCTCGCGCTCGAGATTCCTCAGGCCCGCCTCGCGGGTGTAGTCCTGGATGATCCTGAGGATGGCCTTATCGGTAAAAGTTATCTGCTTGGGATCGAGGCCGTTGGCTTCGGTCTGCTTGCTGATCAGGTAGCGCTTGGCGATGTGGATCTTCTCTTCCTCGGTGTAACCGGAGAGCTCGATGACCTCCATGCGGTCGCGGAGCGCCGGCGGGATCGTATCGAGGATATTGGCTGTAGCAATAAACAGCACCTTGCTCAAGTCGAACGGCAGGTCAAGATAATGGTCGCGGAAGCTGAAGTGCTGTTCGGGGTCGAGCACTTCCAGCAGGGCCGATGAAGGGTCGCCGCGGAAGTCCGCACCCAGCTTGTCCATCTCGTCGATCATGAACACCGGGTTGTTGGAATCGGCGTCACGGATGGCGCGGATGATCGTGCCCGGCATGGCGCCGATATAGGTGCGGCGATGGCCGCGGATCTCGGCCTCGTCGCGCACGCCGCCGACGGAGATGCGAATGAACTTGCGCTCAAGCGCCCGGGCGATCGAATGCCCCAGCGAGGTCTTGCCGACTCCGGGAGGCCCGACGAAGCAGAGGATGGGGCCGGCCATAACGCCTGCCGAATCCTGCTTGAGCTTGGCCACGGACAGATATTCCAGGATGCGGTTCTTGACCTTTTCCAGGTCGTAATGGTCTTCGTCGAGCACCTGCTGGGCCCGGGTGATATCGAGGTTGTCCTCGGTGCTCTTTTCCCAGGGAATGGTGATGATCCAGTCCAGATAGGTGCGGATGACCGAGTACTCGGCCGCGGCCGGCTGCATCTTCGAGAGCCGGTCGAGCTCGCGGCGGGCCTGGCGGTCGACTTCCTCGGGAAGGTGGAGCTCGTCGATCTGGCCGCGCAGCTCGTTGACCTCGGCGGCGATCTCGTCGGTCTCCCCCAGCTCTTCCTGGATGGCCTTCATCTGCTGGCGCAGGAAATATTCCCGCTGGTTCTTGTCCATCTCGCTCTGGACCTCGTTCTGGATCTTGCTGCCCAGCTCGAAGACCTCGAGCTCGCGGTTGAGGATGACGGTCAGCCGCCGCATGCGCGTCTCGACGTCGATCTCTTCCAGCAGCTCCTGCTTCTCCTCGGTCTTGATCTTGATGGCCGAGGCGATCAGATAACAAAGGGCGCTGGGGTCGTCAACGTTCGACGCGGCCATCTGCAGCTCTTCCGGCAGATAGGGGACCAGCCCGATGATGCGGGTGAAGACGTTCTGCAGGTTGCGCGAGAGCGCCTCGACTTCCTTGGTCATCTCGATCTTGTCCTCGAGCACGTTGACGCGCGCCACCAGGTAGGGATCGGTCATGGTATAGTCGACTACCTTGATGCGTTTGACACCCTGGACGAGAATACGTAGTGAGCCGTCCGGCACCTTGAGCATCTTGTGGATGATGGCGGCGGTGCCAACGCTGTAGATGTCGTCGGGACCGGCGACCTCGACCTCGGGTTTGCGGATGGTGGCCAGGCCGATCATCTTGTCCTTGTGCAGAACGTCGTCGATCAGCTTGACCGAGCGCTCCTGGCCGACGGCCAGCGGAGTCACCGTTTCGGGAAATACGACCGTCTCCCGCAGGGGGAGGATCGGCATCGTGTCCGGTATCTTCTCAACCGGTTTGATCACATGTGGGGATTCGGCGATGCTTCCTTCCATTATTTCTTGTCCTTTACGACGATGGGCACGTTGATTGCCGAGGCCGAGCGGTCGGCCACCGGCAGCTCGATGGTCAGAAAACCATCCCTGTAGGTGGCAGCGGCGCTTTCGACATCCACCGGCACCGGCAGTATGATCTGGCGCTTGAAATGTCCGTAATCGATTTCCATCTGCTGATAAACCTTCTCCCCCTCATGCTCGGGATCTACACGTGAGCCTTCGATGATGAGGGTTTTGTCCTGAATGGTGAGGCGGGCGTCATCGGGGGAAATGCCCGCTATCTCGAGCTTGACGATGACGGTCTTGGTCTTCTTGACGTAATAGACGTCGGCAAGCGGCTGGAAGGAGCCGCCCTTCATGATGCGCAGGCGCGGCCCGCCGTAGAACCGGAAGAACATGTCCTCGATCTCGGAGCTCAGCCGCTCGAACTCGGCGAAGGGGTTGTGTTTCTTTGGTGCCATTTTCTTCCTCCCGGGAAATGCTGAGGCCGGACAATGCCTATAAAGATACCATAATTGGCGCAATCAAAGGAGAGTGAATAGATCGCTCTAACTCGTATATATTTCCGCGCCGGCCGAATCTTAATCATTTCCGGATGGGAGCCGCTTTTTTTTCGCGTGGGAGCGGTTCGTTCCCGGATGTGGCCCCCGTTTAAATGGAAGTGGCAGACGCGGCGTAAGTTTTCGGGAGGCGGTCCGGGCGGCGGTTCGGGGCAGCCCGTACCGCAGTCGCCGCAGCCGCAGACGATCGGCTTAAAGCCCGGCAATGTCTTCCTTACACGCATCAGGACAACGAGTTCCATAACCTGGTCGCGGGGCTGCCGGTCGATTTCACCGTCAACGTACAGCTGTGGATTCCCGGAAACAACAATCAGATCCTCACGATCGACCAGCCGGCCAGCGTCTGGGTTGAATACTGGAAATCTCCCGGCGGCGCCAAGCAGACAGTGAATCTCAGCCACTGAAAGAACGACCAGGGCAACGCCTGGTGGGTGATGTCCATACCGCCGCTGGCTCCCGGAAGCTACGAGGCCAGGGCCTACGCCGCCACCGGCAACAACACCGTCTCGATAACCGGCGTCTTCACCATCAACAACAATTAATAGCGGCGGGCGAGGGGGCGGCAACTGATGGTCCGCTCCCTCGTAATCGCCCTATTAGCAGGAATATAACCGGTATAGTCGAAATCTTCCGCACTGACAAATCCGGGAGGAGGCAACAAGTGGCACTGACAAATCGTGAGCGCAACATGGTGATTGGAATCGTCGCGGCAGTGGTGGTGGCAGCCATTGCGGCGGCGTTTCTTTTTGGACGCAGTTCCGGTGACAACGCCACGACCGCCACGACTCCCACCGCCACGCAAACCACCTCCACGGCGACGACGCAGACACAGACGACGGCCACGGTCACGAATGTGCAGACCGTCACCCAGGTCACGCCTCAGCCGGGCGCTGGTGTTGAGATAGTCGAGCAGTCCATCAACCCGCCGACGGCCCCTCGCAGCGGCCCCATCGCCCTGACAGTGAGGACCAGGGGCGGCGTCAACGCGGTCAAGATGGATATCAGCGGCCGGGCGCCGATGTCGGTCGATCTGGTAAGGGGACCGACGGTCAACGACATCACCACCTGGGCGGCGGCGTCCTCAGCGCCAAGCCTGGCGGGCGGTTATACTTTCAATGCCGTTGTCACCGCCGCGGACGGCTCCCTGGTCAACGGCCCGAACTCAAGCTTTACGGTGACGCCGTAGGGCGGGTAACGCTGTGGGGCGGGATCCGGCGGCAGGCTTACTTTTGCCGCTTGCGAACAACACGCACCAGCGAATGGATGACCCCGGGCAGACTTCTTTCCCGGTAATGGAACTCCGGCCGCACATCCTGGATATCCGCGTCAAGCTCGACCCTTAGCGATGACGACTTGCCGGTTGCCAGCCGCTGGGCGGGAAAGACGCTACGATGTCCGGTAACAAGGTAGCTGACCGCACATGCGACTATGGCATATGGAGCCACCGCCGGACCGAACAGCTCAATCGAGATGATGCCGGCGGCCAGCGGAGTGTTGGCCGCGCCAGCGAGCACGCTGACCAGGCCGATAGCCGCGAAAAGGGCTATGTCCATGTTGAGAAGTTGTGCGAAGGCGGCTCCGGCCGTCGAACCGATAAAGAAGATCGGGGTCACGATGCCGCCGCTGCCGCCAAAAGCCAGCGTCAGGCTAGTGAAGACCGACTTGAGGAAAAACGCATAATAAGGCTGGCTTTTACCGCCAAGCGAGCTCTCGATGGAATCCAGGCCCATGCCCAGATAGCTCCTTGAAAACAGCAAAGCCAGACCGATCATCAGCAGGCCGCCGATAAGAGGTTTCCACGATCTGCGCAGGGCCATCCTCTCTGAAAGATATTCACCAAGCCTGGAGATCTCGATCAGCATGATGGAACAAAGCCCGAAGAATATGCCGGCGAGGATGACCTTGGCGAATACGATGCTGTCGAAAGCCAGCGGCGAACCATAATAATGATAGAGGTAAGGAATTCCCAGGTTGGCTGCGACCTGATAGCCGACGACACCGGCGATCAGCGAAGGCAGCAACACGTCATACGAGAGCGCGCCGATCGCCAGCACTTCGATGCCGAAAATAGCGCCACCGATCGGCGTGCCGAAAACCGCGGCGAATCCGGCGCTGATACCGCAGATGACGATTTTTCGCCGGTCTGTGTCACCGAATCGAAACAGGCTGGCGAAAACCGATGCCAGCCCCGCGCCGATCTGGGCGCAAGGCCCTTCCTTTCCCAGCGAACCGCCGGCCGCGATCGTCACGATCGTGGTTAAAGCCTTAACGGGAATTACCGCTGGCTTGATCTTCCCCGACGATTTGTTGACCGCCTCGATGACCTTCTCGGTGCCGTGCCCTTCAGCGTCCGGAGCCAGGCGGTGCACCAGCTGCGCGCTCAGGAGGAAGGCCGGCGGCACGAGCAGGAAATAATACGAATATTTGCCGGTCGCATCCGTGCTCCAGCCCAGCAGTTTAAGGAAGAGCGCTCCACCGGCGCCGGCAATCAGACCGATCGTTATTGCCAGCAGCACCCATTTGACCACACTCAAAATTAGAATGCTGTGTTCGGCGATCCGGCTCTTCATGAAATATTCCTTCCATCACTCTTCTTCAGTGGTCATAAGAAAAAACGGATAAGCAAAAAACAGGCTTATCATCCAGTAGGGATGCTGGCGCAACCAGTCCCAAAAGTCAGCGTAAATTTGACCTGTGTTCCTGTCGCGTCTCATAAATCTCTGGTTCGGATCTTTGCAGGCCTTTCCGTGTTCGAGCTGTAACCGCTTTAAAAAGGGGACACATTACAAGTAATGTGTCCCCTTTGAGGAATTTAGTAATGTGTCCCTAAAACCATAAAACCCTAAAACCATGAATTTAGTTATGTGTCCCTAAAACTAGGAGAAGGTGATGAAGGTGACGTCGTCGAAGCCCGGCTGGGACTTGATCTCGTCGAGCACTTCCGGCGGGATCGGTTTATCCAGCGTCACCGACATGACCGCTTTACCCTCCCGCTTCTTGCGTCCCACGTTCATGTTGGCGATGTTGATGCCGCGATCGCCCAGCATGGTGCCGACGCGGCCGATCATGCCCGGGATGTCGTCGTAACGGAAGAAGGCCATGTACTGGCCCGGCTCGATATCGATGTCGTGCCGGTAGATCTTGACGAAGCGCGGGCGGTGCTTGGGGCCGATCGAGGTTCCACCCACGGTCAGCTCGCCGCGCTTGTCGGCCGAGACCACGGTGATGAGGTTGGTGAAGTCCACCGCCTGCCGGCGCTTGGACTCGGTAACCTTGATGCCCCGCTCCTCGGCGATGCCCTCGGCGTTGACGTAATTGACCGTGTCCTCAACCCTGCCCTCGAGCGCTCCCTTGAAGAACGCCACTGTCAGCAACTTGGTGTTGTAGTCCGCGAGCGCGCCCTGGTAGGTGATGTCGAAGCTCTCCAACGGCCCGTCGGCGATCTCGGTGATCAGGCGGCCGAGCTGCTCGCACAGCGGCAGGAAGGGTCGCACCACGTTCATCTCCTCGGGGCTGACCGGAGCGATATTGACGGCGTTGCTGACGAACTGGCTGTTTAGAGCCGCGGCCACCTGCTCGGCGATGATAGTGCCGGCGCGGTCCTGGGCCTCAATGGTGGAGGCGCCCAGATGCGGAGTGACGACGACGCTGTCGAAATCGAGCAGCGGGTTGCCCACGGGAGGTTCCTTCTCGAACACGTCGATGGCGGCGCCGGCGACCTTGCCGGACTTGAGCGCCTTGACCAGCGCCTCTTCCTTGATGATGCCGCCGCGGGCGCAGTTGATGACGCGGACGCCCTTCTTCATCTTGCGGAAGGCAGCCTCGTCGACGAAGCCCAGGGTCTCGGGGCTCCGGGGAAGGTGGACGGTGATGAAATCCGCCACTTTATACAAATCTTCTATCTTGTCAACTCCGTCGACTCCCAGCTCTTCAAAGCGGGCGGCGCTGACATAGGGATCGAAAGCCACGACCTTCATCTTCAGCCCCCGCGCCCTCTGCGCGACCAGCACGCCGATACGGCCAAAGCCGATGACGCCCAGGACCTTGTCGGCCAGCTCGACTCCGCCGAAGCTGGAGCGCTCCCATTTGCCGGCCTTGAGCGAGCCGTGCGCTTGCGGGATGTTGCGGCTCTGCGCCAGCAGCAGGCCGATGGTGTGCTCGGCCGCAGCGACGATGTTGCTCTGCGGGGCGTTGGCGACGATGATGCCCTTCTTGGTCGCCGCCTTGATGTCGACGTTGTCGACGCCAATGCCGGCGCGGCCGATGACCTGCAGGTTGCCGGCCGCCTCGATGATCTCTTTCGTCATCTTGGTGCTGCTGCGGATGACGATGGCGTTATAGTTATGGATCTCCCTGAGCAGCTGCTCCTGGTCCATGTCCAGCTTGACGTCGACGCTGAATTCTTTCTTCAGCAGATCGACGCCGCTGTCGGCGATCTTTTCCTTTACCAGGACGCGCGGCTTCTTGCTGGCGCTGGCGGCTGCGGACTTTTTCCTTGCCGCCGGCTTAGCGGCTGCCTTCTTCGCGACCGGCTTCTTCGCCGCCGGCTTCCTGGTGGTCTTGGTGCTCTTCTTCGGGCTCAAACCATCTCCTCTCCGAAAACCGCCTGCGCCTTTGAGACGCCGGACCCCAGCTCGACCGGGTGGCCCATCTCCTTGAGGGCCAGTTCCAGCGCCGTGATGGCGATGACGATGTCGGTATAGTTATAGTAGCCGCAATGTCCGATGCGGATTATCTTGCCCTTGACGGGCCCCTGGCCGCCTGCCACCTGCACGCCGTACTTGTCGCGCATGAGCGGCCTCAGACTGGCCTCGTCGATGCCTTCGGGGACCCTGACCGCGGTCACTGAGCTGGAGCGGTCGTCGTCGGGCGAAAACAGCTCCAGGCCCATGCCCTTCACCGCGGCGCGGCAGGCGCGCCCCAGCACTATGTGACGCATGAACAGGTTGTCAAGTCCCTCGTCGCGGATCATGCCGAGCGCCACATCCAGGCCGACCATCAGCGAGACGGGCGGCGTGAACGCCGTCGTCGGTTTCGGCTGGGCCAGCGCCTTGCGGGCCTTGTTCCAGTCGAAATAATACTTGGGAAGGGTGGAGCTCTCCACGAGCTTCCAGGCCTTGTCGCTGACACTCGTGAACGCCAGCCCCGGCGGGATCATCAGCGCCTTCTGCGAGCCGGCGACGGCCACGTCGATCTTCCACTCGTCCGTCTTCATCTCGGCGGAGCCCATACCGCTGATCGAATCCGCGACCAGGACGGCATCAAAAACGTTGACGACCGCGCCGATGGCTTCCATGTCGTTGACCACGCCGGTTGAGGTCTCGCTATGGGTGACGAAAACGGCCTTGATCTCCGGCACGTTGCGCAGCACCCGCTCGATGTCCTTCGGGTCGACCGCCTGTCCGTAGTCGTACTGGATGTACTCGTCCACCAGGCCGTAAGCCTGCGCCAGGTCGTGCCAGCGCTCGCCGAACTTGCCGCAGGAAGCGACCAGCACGTGATCGCCGGGCGAGCAGAGGTTGACCACCGCGGACTCCATGGCGCCGGTGCCCGAGGCGGCAAACGAGATCACTTCATTGTCCGTCTGATAGACATATTTGAGGTTATCGTTGACCCGCGCGAACAGATCCGAGTAGGCGCCGGTGCGATGATGGATTATCGGTTGGGCCGAAGCCAGCAGCACCTGTGGCGGTATCTGCGTCGGCCCCGGGGTCATGAGGAATTTCTTGATCATTGGGATTGTTCCTGTTTGATTGGTTTAAGCCGCTTGGAGCTAGACTTCTTCGCCGCCCATTTCGCCGTCCTGGATCCAGCTCATCATGCGGCGGAGGTCCTTGCCGACGATCTCGATCTGGTGAGAGGCCTCGCGCCTCTGGATGGCGTTGAAGCTGGGGCGGCCAGCCTTGTTCTCGAGGATCCATTCGCTGGCGAACTCGCCGTTCTGGATCTCTGAAAGGATCTTGCGCATCTCGGCGCGGGTCTCATCAGTGATGATGCGCTTGCCGCGGGTGATGTCGCCGTACTCGGCAGTATCGGAGATGCTGTAGCGCATGCCGGTGATGCCTTTCTCGTACATGAGGTCGACGATCAGCTTGAGCTCGTGCAGGCATTCGAAGTAAGCGATCTCGGGTTGATAACCTGCCTGAACCAGTGTCTCGAAACCGGCGCGGACCAGCTCGCTGGCGCCGCCGCAGAGGACTACCTGCTCGCCGAAGAGGTCGGTCTCGGTCTCTTCCCCGAAGTTGGTCTCGATGACGCCGGCGCGGGTGGCGCCGATGCCCTTGGCGTAGGCCAGCGCCAGATCCTGGGCCTTGCCGCTGGCGTCCTGGTGGATGGCGATGAGTGCGGGAACGCCGCGTCCTTCCTGATACTGGCGGCGGACCAGGTGGCCGGGGCCCTTGGGGGCGACCATTACAACGTCGACGTCCGCGGGCGGCACGATCTGGTTGAAGTGTATGTTGAAGCCGTGGGCAAACATGAGCACGTTGCCAGCCTTGAGGCCGGCGGCGATGTCGTCACGGTAAGTCTCGGCCTGGGAATGGTCGGGAGTCAGGATCATGATCATGTCGCCGGCGGCGGCGGCCTCGGCGACAGAGACTACCTTGAGGCCGGCGGCCTCGGCTTCCTTGACGCTGGCGCTGCTGCTGCGCAGGCCCACGACCACGTTGACGCCCGATTCCTTGAGGTTGAGGGAATGGGCGTGCCCCTGGCTGCCGTAGCCGATGACCGCGACCGTCTTGTCCTTGATCAAATCAAGATTTGCATCTTTTTCGTAGTACATAAAAACTCCTGTTCCTGGTTACTTTTCTCCGCGTTCGATGGCGATGCGCCCGGTGCGCACTATCTCGGTGACTCCATGTGGCGCCAGCAACTGCTCGAGCGCGTCGATCTTTTCATAGGTGCCGGTGATCTCGATCGTCAGCGTCTTCTTGCTGACGTCGAGGATCCTGGCGCGGAATATCTCCGCCAGCTGCATGACTTCGGCCCGCGTGCCCGCGTCCGACTTGACCTTGATCAGCGCCAGTTCGCGCGCGACGGTCTTTTCCGGGTCGAGGTCGGTTATCTTGATGACGTTGATCAGCTTGTGCAGCTGCTTGGTCACCTGCTCGATCGGATGCTCTTCGGCGTCGACGGTGATGGTCATGCGCGAGATGTCGGGATCCTCGGTGATGCCGACCGCCAGCGAGTTGATGTTAAAACCCCGCCGCGCGAACAGGCCGGCGACACGGGCCAGGACGCCGGGCTTGTTTTCAACTAGCACAGATAGAGTATGTTTCATGATTTATGCCCGCCGATCATCTCGTCGATCGACTTGCCCGCCGGCACCATGGGGAAGACGTTCTCCTCGGCCTTGACATGGAAATCGAGCACCGCCGGCCGTTTGGACTTGATCGCCGTGCGGATGGCGTCGCCGACATCCTTCTTCCCGGTGATGGTCATTCCCAGCGCGCCGTAGGCCTCGGCCACGGCGGCGAAATCGGGCTGGCAGGAGATGACCGTCTCGGAATAACGCTTGTTCCAGAACAGCTCCTGCCATTGCCGGACCATCCCTAAAAATCCGTTGTTGAGGATGCAGACGATGACCGGTATGTCGTAACAGACCGCGGTCGCCAGCTCCTGGATATTCATCTGGAAGGAGCCGTCGCCGGCGACATCGATGACGACCTTGTCGGGGCGGCCGACCTTGGCGCCGATGGCCGCCGGGAAACCGAAGCCCATCGTCCCCAGCCCGCCGGAGCTGACCCAGTGCCGCGGCTTGATATGCGAGTAGAACAGGGCCGACCACATCTGGTGCTGCCCGACATCGGTGCAGAGGATAGCGTCGCTCCTGGTGATGCGGTTGATCTCCTCGATGACGTACTGGGGCATTATGGCGCCCTTTTCATCCTTGTAGTGCAGCGGATGCTTTTTCTTCCAGGTGATGACCTGTTCGAGCCAGAGCGCGGTCTTTTTGGGCTCGCGCTTCATCGTCTTGAGCTCCGCATGGATGCCGGCGAGGACATCCCTGGCGTCACCGACGATGGGAATATCGATAGCGACGTTCTTGCTGATCTCGGCCGGGTCCATGTCGATGTGGATCTTTTTGGCCTGCCGCGCGAAAGTCGCCAGCTTGCCGGTGACGCGATCGTCGAAACGGGCGCCGACGCCGATCAGCAGGTCGCAATGGGTAACGGCGTAATTGGCGTAGCCGGTGCCGTGCATGCCGAGCATGCCCAGCGAAAGGTCGTTGTTCTCCGGGAATCCTCCCAGGCCCATGAGCGTGGTCGTAACCGGTATCTTCATCAGCTTGGCGATGGCCATCAGTTCCTTCTCGGCCCCGGCGGTGATGATGCCGCCGCCGGCGTAGAGGACCGGCCGCTCGGCCGCCGCGATCGCTTTGGCCGCGGCGCGTATCTGCTTCTTGTGGCCCTTCAAAGTCGGCTTGTAGCCGGGAAGATCCGGTTTGCCGGCTGGCTTGTAGTCGATGTCCGCCAGCTGGATGTCGGAAGGGATGTCGATCAGGACCGGTCCCGGCCTGCCGGTGGAGGCGATATAGAAAGCTTCCCGGAAGACGCGGGGAATGTCCTCGGTCTTCTTGATCAGGTAGCTGTGCTTGACGATCGGCTCGGTGATGCCGGTGATGTCGGCTTCCTGGAAAGCGTCGGTGCCGATGAGGTCGCTGCGCGCCTGGCCGGTGATGGCGACCATCGGCGTCGAGTCCATGTAGGCGTTGGCGATGCCGGTGACCAGGTTGGTGGCGCCGGGGCCGCTGGTGGCGATGCAGACGCCGACCTTGCCGGTGGCGCGGGCATAGCCGTCGGCCATGTGGGCCGCACCCTGCTCGTGGCGCACCAGGTAATGCTTGAGGTCGGAATCAAAAAGGGCGTCGTAAAGCGGGATGACCATGCCGCCAGGCAGGCCGAAGACGACGTCGACCCCGGCCGCCTTCAAAGATTCGATTATTGCTTCCGAGCCCTTCATGAAACCTCAGTCCTTATCCCGTGACCGCGCCATGCTCGGCGCCGCTCACAAGCTTAACATATCTTGATAAAAATCCGGTGCTGTAGCGCGGTTCGCGCGGCTTCCAGGCCGCGGCGCGCGCCTCCAGCTCTTCCTCGTCGACCAGCAGGTTCAGACTCCTGGCTGGGATATCGATCTCGATCTCGTCGCCGTCGAGCACAAGCGCGATCGGCCCGCCGCTGAAAGCCTCCGGCGAGGCGTGTCCGATACTGGCGCCGCGGGTCGCCCCGGAGAACCTGCCGTCAGTGATGAGCGCGACCTCGCGGTCGAGCCCGGCGCCGGCGATGGCCGCCGTCGGCGTCAGCATCTCGGGCATGCCCGGGCCGCCCTTGGGGCCCTGATAGCGCATGACCACTACGCTACCGGGAATAATCTTTCCTGCCTCGATGGCCTCGACCAGCTGCGACTCTTCCTCGAAGACCATCGCCGGCCCCTTGTGCTTCAACATCTCCGGCAGCACCGCTGATTCCTTGACCACGGCGCCCTCGGGCGCCAGGTTGCCAAACAGGACCGCCAGGCCGCCGGTGGCGTGGTACGCCTTATCCACCGGATGGATGACCCCGGGATCGATGACCTCGGCCGGCGCCAGCTGGTCGCTGAGGCTCAGGCCAGTGGCCATCCGCGCCGTGCCGTCCAGCTTGCCGGCGTCCAGCAGCGTCTTCATCAGCGCCTGGACGCCTCCGGCGCGGTGCAGGTCTTCCATATGGTGAAGCCCCGCGGGGCTGAGCGAACAAAGATGCGGCGTCGCCGCGGTGATCTCGTTGACCTCGGCGAGGTTGAAGCTGACGCCGGCCTCATGGGCGAGCGCCGCCAGGTGCAGCGCCGTGTTGGTCGAGCATCCCATCGAGGAATCGACGGCGAGCGCGTTTCTGATCGCCCGCCCGTCGATGATGTCCCGCGGCCTCAGTCCTTCCCCGACCAGGGCCACTGCCCTTCGGCCGGCTTCGCGGGCCAGGGCGATGCGGGCGGCATGGACCGCGGGGATGGTGCCGTTGCCGGGAAGCCCCAGCCCCAGCGCCTCGGTCAGGCAGTTCATCGAATTGGCGGTAAACAGGCCGGCGCAGGAGCCGCAGCCCGGGCAGGCGCACGATTCCAGCTCCTCGAGCTCCTCCTCGCCGATCTTGCCGGTGAGGACGCCGCCCACCGCTTCAAAAACATTGTGGAGATCGACCTTGGCGCCCCGAAGGTCGCCGGCCAGCATGGGGCCGCCGCTGACGACGACCGAAGGAATGTTGACTCTCAGCGCGCCCATGATCATGCCGGGCACGATCTTGTCGCAGTTGGGGATGAGCACCAGGCCGTCGAAGGCATGTCCCATCGACATGACCTCGACCTCGTCGGCGATGAGTTCGCGGCTGGCCAGCGAGAAGCGCATGCCCTCGTGGTTCATGGCCAAGCCGTCGCAGACGCCGATGCCGCCGAATTCAAACGGTACGCCGCCTGCGGCCCAGATGCCCTGCTTGACCGCCTCGGTCAGGCTGCGCAGATGCGTATGCCCGGGGATGACCTCGTTGAAGGAATTGGCCACGCCGATGAAAGGCAGCTCCATCTCGCGGCTGCCGAGGCCGAGCGCCCTCAAAAGCGCCCGGTGCGGCGCCCTGGTAACACCTTTTTTAATGTCATCGCTCTTCATCTGCAAGGCTCTTTCCCTATCAAAAACCCGCATGACCAGCGGGAAAGGATATAGTATCACAATGGTGATAAAATCTGTTGTAATCCATGAAGCTGCAACAGAAGATACCGCTGTACGTCATCGCTGTCATGCTGCTTGTTGGCGGGCTGGGCGCCCTGGCATTGCTCACAAGCCAGAGGAGCACCAGCACCCACATGTTCGAGGACACCTCCTCGACCCTCACCGACACCATCCTCAACGGGCTCGAGCAGGACATGCTCCGAGGCGACCGCGGCCACATCCAGACCACCATCGATAACCTCAACCGCCACGAGAACGTCCGCTCCATCGACATCCTCACGGCTGACGGGCATATCTGGGCATCTTCCAACCGGGAGACTGTCGGGCTGCTGGCGGACGCCAACAGCGAGTCGCTGCTCAACAGCAACCGTTCACAGGTCTTCTACGGCGATTCCAACCAGGACCACATGACCGATGTCGCGGTCATTCCGGTAAAGGACGAGTGCCTTTCCTGTCACGGCCAGACGGCCACGCCGGCAAATCTGCAGGGGAATCTGGGGGCCATCCGCGTCGACATCAGCACTGTCTCGCTTCAGGAGAGCCTCGACCGCAGCCGGCAGATCCTGCTGATCATAGCCGGCCTGACATTCATCCTGGTCGCCGGCACCCTGGTGCTGCTGCTGCGCCGCACCACGCTGGTGCCCCTCAAGCATCTCACCAAGGCGTCGGCGCGCATCTCCAGGGCCGACTATTCCGCGCGGGTGCCGGTGGATAACCTCCAGAACGAGCTGGGCTCGGTCTCGGAAGCCTTCAACGAGATGGCGGCCACGATCGAGGAACATACCGGCCAGCTCGAGAACGCCAACCGTGAGCTCCAGCAGGCCAGCCGCATGAAGTCCGAGTTCCTGGCCAACATGAGCCACGAGCTGCGCACGCCGCTGAACGTGATCATCGGTTTCTCGGAAGTGCTCCGCGACACGCCTTCCGACAAGATCGGCGACAGCGACCGCGCCGAGTTCTGCGACAACATCGTCAGCAGCGGCCATCACCTGCTGGAGCTGATCAACGACGTCCTCGACCTGGCCAAGGTCGAAGCCGGGCAGATGCAGATATTCCCGGAAGAGTTTTACGTCGGCAAGGTGCTCAACGAGATCGTCTCCGCCATGAGCCCGCTGGCGAGGAAGAAAGACATCAAGCTCGACGTCGAGCTCTCGGAGCATCTGACCGTCGTGCTTGCCGACATCGCCAAATTCAAGCAGATCCTCTACAACCTCATCGGCAATGCTCTCAAGTTCACGCCGCACGGCGGCACCGTGCACATCAGCGCTTCGGTCATGGGCAAGATGGCGCGCTTCGCCATCGCCGACAACGGCGTTGGCATCGCCCAGGCGGATCAGCGCCGGATCTTCTCCGAATTCCAGCAGGTCGACGGCTCCAGCTCCCGGCAGTTCGAAGGCACCGGCCTGGGCCTGGCACTGACCAAGAAGTTCGTGGAGATGCAGAAGGGCAAGATCTGGGTAGACAGCGAGATCGGCGTCGGCAGCACCTTTTACTTCACGCTGCCGATCCCGGCCGAAAGCGTCCTGCCCGACGCCGCTCCCGTAGAGCGCAAACTATCGATAGCAGAGGCCGGCGGAGCTGCCGCTTCCGGGCCCGGGCCGGAGCCAGAAGAATACGTGTTGCCTCTGGCTCCCCGGGTGCTCGTGGTCGAGGATGACCGCAAGACCGCCGAACTCATCGGCCTCTGGCTCGGCCAGGAAGGATACGAGGTGGATTACGCAGTCGATGGCGTCGACGCACTGGAGAAGGTCAAGGCCAGGCGCCCCTTCGCCGTCTGCCTCGACATCATGCTGCCGCGCAAGGACGGCTGGCAGGTCCTGCATCAGCTCAAATCGGATCCCGGGACGGCCGACCTGAACATCATCATCTGCTCGGCGCTGGATAACCCCGAACTCGGTTTTGCGCTCGGGGCCGCGGACTACTGCATAAAGCCTCTGAGCCGCCGTCATCTGCTCGACAAGCTCCGGTATCTCAAGGAAGTGGCGCCCGCGCGCCGGTCGCAGCCGCAGGTCCTGTTGGCGGAGAGCGACCTCGAGGAATCCCGGCGCACCGCCGGCATCCTCGAGCGGCAGGGATTCGGCGTCATCCAGGCCACCGACGGCAAGCAGGCCATGGCCCTGGCCCTGGAACAGTCGCCCGACATCATCATCATCGATTTTCAGTTGCCGGGGACGGGCATCTTTGACGTTTTAACTTTTTTGAGGAATCATCCCGTCACCGTCAATACCCCGATCATCGTCACCACCGGCAAGGACATCAGCCGCAACGACGAGGACCAGCTGCGAGGCAAGCACGTTGAGAGGATCATCCCCAGGGGGGAGGGCGGCCGCGACCATCTGCTGGGGGAGATGTTCCGCCTGGAAAAACTGAACCCGGAGCAGGCTCAGCTGATCGACCGCGAGACCCGCACGTTCAACCGCCGCTATTTCGACAAGCGGCTGGCGGAAGAGGTCAAGCGCGCCCAGCGTTATTCGCTCGATCTTTCGCTGCTGCTGATCGGGCTAGACCGCGGCGGGCGTTCGCCGGCTCATTCGGAACGGCTGACAGCCCTGGCGGCAATCCTCAGGGCCAGCATCCGCGCCGCCGACCCGCTGGCGAGATATGATACGGACAGGTTTGGCGTGCTGCTTCCGGAAACCTCGAAAGAAGCCGGCCGCATGGCCGCGAGAAAGATCGTCGAGATCGTGCGCGAGCATCAACAGCAGGACCCCGCGCAAGGGACGTTGCCGCTGACGGTCAGCGTCGCCTCGACCGGCGACTACGGCGGCGCCCTGACGCCTGACCAGCTGACGACCAAACTCGAGGCGATGTTAAAGACCCTGGAGGAACGCGGCGGCGACGCCGCCATGTTTGACTGAAGAAATCAAAAAAGGGGGTAAATCAGCATGAAGCCAAAGGTACTGCTTGTGGAAGACAACCAGATGAACTCACGGCTGGTTGAGTACGTGCTCGAGCGCGACGGCTTTGATGTGCGAGTCATGGATAGCGCCGAGGAGGCAGTGCAGGCCGCCGGCGACGATCCGCCCGATGTCATCCTGATGGACATCCAGCTGCCGGGGATGGACGGCCTGGAAGCCACCCGCCGCCTCAAGGGAAAAGAATCGACCGCCAGCATCCCCATCCTGGCGATAACCGCTCATGCCATGCGGGGCGACGAGGAAAGGATCCTGGCCGCCGGCTGTGAGGGTTATATCTCCAAGCCGATCAACACCCGCGAGCTGGCCGCCACGGTGCGGGGTTACCTGAGCGATTAGCTGCCCGCCGCCCGGCGCCAGCCGGACCGGACCCAGCCGGACCCGGCCGCCCTAGCGGCGCATTATTCCCAGGGCCGCCTTGACCGTACGCACCATCTGTTCGGGATCGAAAGGCTTGGTGATATGGCCCCGTGCTCCCAGCGAGGCGCCCCGCTCGAGGTCTTCCTGCTCGCCCTTGGCGGTCAGCAGAACCACCGGGATCTCCCTCAGCTTCTCGTCTGACGCCAGATCCTCGAGGACCTCGATGCCGTCTTTGCCCGGCATCATGATATCCAGCAGGATCAGATCCGGTTGCGACTTCTTCAGCATCGCCATGGCTTCGTTACCGTCGACAGCTTCGCTGACTTGCAGCCCATCGACTTCGAGGTTGGCCCGCACCAGCGTCCGCAGTGACGCTTCGTCATCGACGATCAGCACCCGCTTGGGGCTAGCGACGGTTGGCTCCATGTTCTCGTCCATTTCAATCCCTTCTTCGAAACCTCGACGATAAGCTTCCCCCGAAAATTCAGGAGGCAATCTTTCAGGAGGCGATCTTTTCCTTGACTGCCTCTTCGGCGACCGTTACCGGCAGCTCAAAATAGAACCGGCTGCCTTTCTCGACCTCCGACTCGACCCAGATGCGGCCTCCCATCTGTTCGACCAGGCTCTTGCTGACGTACAGTCCCAGCCCCGTGCCGGCGGCGCCGCCCTTGCCGCGGGCAGCCCGGTAGAAGCGCTCGAACACATGCGGCAGGTGATCGGGGCTGATGCCGACACCCCGGTCTTCCACCTCGAAGAGCACCTTGCTGTCGCCGGCGCTGGCGGTGACGGTGATGGGGCCGCCGTCGGGAGAATACTTTATGGCATTCACCACCAGGTTGAGCAGCACCTGGTAGAGCTTGTCGGGATCGGCGCTGACCCGCGGCAGATCGTCCGGCACATTGATAACAAAATTATGAATGGTAGTCAACCACGCCATGTTCTTGATCACCTGGTTCACCGTGGGCGCGGCATCGACGGGTTTGAGATCGAACCGCAGGCGGCCCGCCTCGATGCGGCTGACGCTGAGGACGTCCTCGATCAGGCGCGCCAGGCGCTCGCCTTCCCTGACGATCTCCAGCAGGAACGACTGCCTGCTGGCCTCGGAGAAGCTGGCGTCGGTCCTCAGCAGCGTCTTGGAGAATCCCAGGATCGAGGTCAGCGGCGTGCGCAGCTCATGGGAGACGGTGGCGACGAAATCGGATTTCATGCGGTCGATCTCCTTGTATTCGGAGATGTCGCGGAAGACATGGACGACGCCGGCGAGGGTGCCGTCCGAATCCCTGATGGGCGCGGCGCTGACCGACAGCCACATCTTCTCGCTGTCCTTCTTGCAGGTGAGCACCTCGTAGCCGGTGCTGGAGAAGCCTTCATCTACACGCGGGGCGGAACTGCAGAAGGGCGTGCAGCCCTCAAAACCCTCGGGGATCTCGCCCTCGGCGCCAAAGCAGCGCTTGCCGATCATCTCCGTCTCGGTGAAGCCGGTGATAGTCTCGGCCGCCTTGTTCCAGAGCGCGATGTGTCCGCTGGTGTCGACGACGTAAACGCCGTCGGCGACGCTGGCCAGGACCGCCGAAGTCTTTTCCTTCTCACGCAGCACCTCGCGGATCTTCAACGCCAGGCGGTCAGTGGTGCGGCTGAGCTCGGTGTTGCGGTCGCGCACCTGCTGCACCAGCAGGTTGACAAGGCCGCCTGCGATCAGCATGAACATGATCTTGATGATGGCCGAGGTGATGCTGGCGGTGTCGTATTCGGTATCGTAAAAATAAGGAAGCAGGAAGCTGCCGATGCACATGGATATCACGATTGAATAACCGCTGAAAGAAAAGAAATAAGCCGCCCAGATGCCCAGCAGGATGTAGAGCTCGCCATAGGGGCTCTGCACGCCGCCGCTGAAATAGATGAGCGTGGCGATGTGGGAACAGGCGAGCGCGGCCCCACCATAAAAAAGCTTGTAGGTAAACCGTTCCCAGGGAATGAGGATGAGGGAGACCGTCGAGAGAAAGCCGCCCAGCGTCAGCAGCAGCACCGCGTCGATATTGAAATCGGGCTCGACCGGGAGCCGGGTGCCGATAAGCACCACGATGATTCCCAGCCAGTAGATCCAGGCGGCCGAAGTCGCCATCCGCCGCTGGCGGGGGTCGTTTTGCCTTACGGTTACTCGTTCAAGGAACATGCCGCGCTCCGGTCTTTCGTTTCCAGATTCGGCATCGCGGGGAACTGATTGTCAGCCGCGCGGACGCTTTCTGAGACTCGGTTGGAAAGCCGCGCCACTATAGCTCATTTTACTATTATTCCCGCACCTGGTGTAAAAAACACCGCTGGCGAGCATCCTTTAACAAGACGTGCGTATCCTTTCCGGGAATGCTACGCTGTGGAGAGTAAGGAGCTCCTCATGAAGATGAGAATAAAGTGGCTGGCGGCGCTGTCCTCCAGCCTGAAAAATGGTCTCTTGACGCATACGCTGGCGACTATCGTTGCCGCGGGCCTCATTTCGCTGCTGACCCTGGCGGCCTCACTCTACCTGTTCATTTTCGCCGGCCAGGGTCTGCTTCCCCCTCCGCCGACGGCAGACCTGCCGGTCACGCGCATGCTGGAACCGATTCCGGTCGGCGCCGGCGGCAACGTCGCTGAAACTCCCGGCAATACAGCCATTCCGTCTGAAGCCACCGCGGAAACACCCGCGATTGCGACCGCAACCGCGCCGCTGGGCCTGACCGTGTCTATTTTTGCAGCCGCTCCGTCCGTCCCTCCTGCGGCGCCCGTCCCTCCTGCGGCGACCGTCGCATCGGCGCCCGCCGCTCCCGTGGTTGTCGCTTCGGCGCCGGCCGCGCCCACCGTCAGTGAAGCGCCCGGCAACGGCAACAATGAGGAAGATAAGTCCGGCTCGGATGAGTCCGGCTCGGGGTGGAGTTCGAATTCGGGCCGGGGGCCGGGCAACAATCACGCGAGCGTTGCCTCGAATTCGGGCCATCATTCAGGCGAAGGCGCTGCCCATAGCCATGCCGACAGCGGTCACGGGAACAGGTCGAACCGGGAAGCCGACTGATTCAGGCGGCGGCCCGGCCGCACTAGCGTTGCGGCCTTTATGATTCAGGCGGCCACGGAGCAGTTCTTCCCCGCTCCCTTGGCCCGGTACATGGCGTCGTCAGCGCGCATCAGCAGCTCGGTCTTGTCGGCGCCGTCCTCCGGCAGGCTCGCGACGCCGATGCTGGCGGTGACGCGCACCTCGGGATAATCCTCAAGCTCGATCTCAGCGATCTTGCGCCTCAGCTTTTCCACGACCTTCATCGCGTCCGCCTTGACGGTCTCAGGGAAGACCACCGAGAATTCCTCACCGCCGTAACGGGCGACCATGTCGGCCTCGCGCACCTGGCCGTCGAGCACGTCGGCGACCGCCCTCAGCAGCCTGTCGCCGGCCTGATGGCCGTAGGTGTCGTTGACGCTCTTGAAGTCATCGAGGTCGATGATGGCCAGCGAAAGATTCCTGCCATAGCGGCGGCTCTTGCTGATCTCCTTGTCGAGGCAGTTGCAGAGGTAGCGGAAATTGAACAGGTTGGTCATGGGGTCGGTCGTCGCCAGCAACTGCTGCAGCTCCCCGAAGTTCACGTTCTCCACCGCCGTCGCCGCCTGAGCCGCCAGCGAAGCGAGGATCTTGAGGTTCTCCTCAGCCAGCCGGCCCTTCTCAAAGATGGCGACCATGGCCCCCAGAGCCTCGCGCTCGAAGATGAGCGGGTAGGCGACCGCCTCGAATCCGTTGCTGAACTCCAGAACGGTTCCGCTTGTGAGGCTGCCGGCGGTCACGCCATCGACCAGGCTTTGCGTTTGCCGCTTGGCCCGGTCATCAAAAAAGTGTGAAGGCACTCCGGCCGAGACCCCTGTCATCTCCGTGGAATGCTTCCCGGGGAAGAGCTCCACCCAGATGCCGCTGGCTCCCGTGGCCAGCCGGGCAGCCTCGGCGGTGGTCTTCATCATGCGGGCGCGGTCTGAGGTCGAGCCCAGGATCTCGCCGGCGTAAGAAAGCGCCAGCAACAGCTGCGTCCTCGATTCCTCGAGCTCTGATATGTAATCCCTGATGCTGCTCTGCATCTGGCCGAACGAATCGGCAAGGCTGCCAACCTCGTCTTTTGATTTGACTTCGACTATTTGCCAGAGGTCACCCTCGATACCCGCGGCCGCGGCTCTGGTCAGGTCGCGAAGCGGCTGAGTGATATTGCGCGCCATGAAAAAGCCCAGGGTCCCGGCCATGAACGCCACCGCCAGCATCAGCCCCAGGCCGACTTCGAGGACCTGCCTGGACGCCGCCCCCACCGTGCTCGACGGCACGTCGGCAAAAAGCACGGTCTGGCCGCTGGTGATCTCACGAGGCAGCATCAGCCCGGATGCCAGCAGCTCCCGTTCGCCGGCGCTCACCTGAAGCACTCCGGACGGTTCGGTCAGATCGAGGGACTGCAGCGGCGCGCCGTCTTCGGCCAGCACCGCCGTGCCTGCCGGCAGCGACCCGGCCTCGGCGATACCGTTTTGCAACAGTCCCCATTCCAGCCCCTGGGCCGAGAACACCCGCGCCACGGCTTCGCTGTCGCAGGGCTGGTACAGGGTCAGGCGCCAGATGGAGCCGTCAGCTTTGGCTAAGTTGATGGTGGATATTATTTGTGGTGCAGTGCCGGCAGGACCGTTGGCGGATGCGCCAGCGGCAGCACCCGTCGCGCCGGTCCCCGTAGCGGCGACGGTCTTGCCCGTGCCGTCCTGAAGTGTTGCGCCCGACGCTTTGGCCCGCGAGGCCAGGGAACCCAGGATGGCGGTCCGGGCGGCGTCGCCGCCTGAGAGCAGCGCCGCCGGGTCGCTGGCCTGCAGGGCAGCCTGGGAATCGCCCGAGAGCGCCTGCGCCTGGGCTGAGATGATGGCCGAAGCGGCCACGATGCCGCTCTGAAGGCGGCCCTGGTAGGTTTCCGTGGCGGAGCGCCCGAGGACCAGGCTCGCGGCCACCGTTACCACAAGTAACGGAAACAAAACGATCCCGGCAAAAAAGAGATATAGCTTGGTGTGAAGTTTCACAGTGGAAGATTGGCTAGCGGCAGCGGCGACGAGCTTCCAGAAAGAGGCGGGCGCGAGCTTCCCTAAAAAGTCCTACATGTAGATATTTTAGCGCGATTGGCTCAGGAAGGTTACGCCCGCAAGGTTAAGCACAGGTTACGCCCGCAAGGTTAAGCCAAGGTTACGCCGATTCCGCTGAAGATGCGCACGGCTCGGCTCTAGAGCCTTCCCGAGCGCAGGATGCCCACGATCAGCCAGACCCCGAAGAATCCTGCCGTAAGGAAGCCGAAGAGGGCGAAAACCGAGACCCCCATCAGGGTCGGCCCTCCCTGGGCGAAGAGGCCGATGACCGAGGAACCCAGAATGATCGACGCCAGCATGATGGCTATGGTCAGGCGGTTGGCCACGGCGGTGAAGCGGCGTATGGGGTCCTCGAGATTGCGGTGAACGAAGTTGACCCGCAGCTCGCCGCCGGTGATCTGCCCCAGGGCGTCGTGGATCTGCTGGGGATAGTCCCGCAGCAGGCTGACATAACCCTGGACCTCGCGGCTGCCGCGCGCCAGCAGGTTCTCGGGAGAATTGCGCCGCTTCAGGAATTCGCGCGTGTAGGGCCGGGCGAATTCAAACACGTTGAAGCCGGGATAGAGCTCCTTGCCGATGCCCTCGAGCGTCGCCGCGACCCGCTCCAGCAGCAGGTACTGCGAAGGCAGCTTCAGCTGCAGCCGGTAGATGGCGCCGAAGACGTCGCGCATGACCATGACCGGGTCGACCTCATCGAGGCTGGCGCCGTAATACTTGGTGAACATGTCGCGGGTCTCGGTGACGAAGTCGGCTTCCTTTGAACGCGGGAAATCGACGCCCAGCGAAGAGAGCCGCTTGGGTATGCTCTCGATCCGTTCGTTCATGATATCGAGGAAGAGGCTGATTATGTTCTGCCGGTCCTCGCCGCTCAGGCGGCCGGCGATGCCGAAATCGACCAGGCCGATGGTGCCGTCGTCGAAGACCATGATGTTGGCGGGGTGGGGATCGCCGTGGAAGAAGCCGTCGATGTAGACCTGCTTCAGCCAGCACTGGGCAATGGTGGTCGCCAGCGCCCGGCGCTCGCCCAGATCCATGACCGCCCGGTCGACGTCGACCAGCTGGATGCCATCCAGATACTCCAGGGTCAAGACCCGCGAGGTCGAGTACTGCCAGTAGACCTTGGGGACCCGCACGGTCTCGTCGCCGTAAAAATTTTCCTGGAAGCGCTCTGCGTTTCTGGCCTCGACGTGATAGTCGAGCTCGTTGCGGATGCCGCGGGAGAACTGGTCGACGATGCCGACCGGATCGAAGAAGAGCTCGAAGGGGCTGTGATCGCGCAGCAGGTGCGCCAGCTGGTAGAGCAGATCGATGTCGGCGCGGACCTGGGCCTCGGCCTCGGGCCGCTGCACCTTGACCACGACCCGGTCGCCGTTTGGCAGCACGGCGCGGTGCACCTGCCCGATCGAGGCGGCGGCGATGGGTGTTTCATCGAATTCGAGGAACAGCCGCTCGATGGTAAGGCCGAGTTCGGATTCGATCGTCTCCTCGACGATCTCCAGCGGGAAGGGCGGCACATCGTCCTGCAGCCTGCGCAGCTCGTCGATGATGTCCTCGGGAATGGCGTCGGGCCGCGTGCTCAGCAGCTGACCGAATTTCACAAAGGTCGGCCCCAGCTCCTCCAGCAGGCGGCGCATGTGCCCCCCGCGCGTCCCAACAGGTTTGGGGATGCCGCGCCAGCCCTTCGGCAGAAGGTTGCGCAGCCGGTGGCGCTCGAGGAAATATCCGAAGCCATGCTTGACGGCGGCTTCGGTGATGTCACGCACACGGTCGGCGTTGCGGACGCTGCTGGCGAGTCGCATGGCGCCTACTCTTCTTTCTCTGGTTCAGCGGCTGGAGCTTCCGACCGGGCCTCAAGCAGGGAAATGCGGTGCTCCAGCTGGGCGACCTTGAGCTTCAGCTCATCGACGTCCTCATCCCGGGCCAGGCCGAGCTCGCGGAAATTCCGCCGCAGGGTGTCGTCAAAACGCCCGCGCAGGGAGCGGGTTTCCTCCTTGGCCTTCTCGACGGCTTCGTCGACCGCCTCGCGGCCGAGTGCGGTGGTCTCCTCGCCCTTCTGCGCCAGGCTGCCGGCGATGGAGTCAGCCATTTCCTTGGATATGGCCGCGGCGCCCAGGGCCATGAGGATGCTGCGCTCTAGCGGGTTGGACATCTCGTTCGCCTCCCAAAGCCGCGACGGCAACGTCTCGCCAACGGCTTTAACTTGCCCCCGCCGTGATTGGCAAAAGGGCGAATAATCAATCGGCAGCGGTCTGCAAAAGATAAATCCATGCAGGTAAAACACGTGCAGGTTGGATTTACCCGGAAAGCGATGGTTTGAACCTGGAGTTGGAATCCGGCCGGCTGGCGGCTTATGCAGCGAGGTCCAAAATAGCAGGTCCAAGAGCTGCGTCGATTTTCTTCGCTACCTCCTCCTGCATACCGGGAAGAACATGAGAGTAGGTTTCAAGCGTTACGCTTACACTTGAATGCCCAAGTCGTTCACTGACGACCTTCGGGTTAATGCCTGAATCGCCCCGGGTTTCCTGGAGGCTCCATCTTTTGAGAGGATGGAGTCATGAACACACGAAAGCGGTATCCCAAAGAGTTGAAGGAACGAGCAGTACGGATGGTGCTCGATCACGCGGAGGAGTA
>JAMCPM010000006.1:300000-398323 GCA_023382335.1 Actinomycetota bacterium | reverse complement strand
TACTCCTCCGCGTGATCGAGCACCATCCGTACTGCTCGTTCCTTCAACTCTTTGGGATACCGCTTTCGTGTGTTCATGACTCCATCCTCTCAAAAGATGGAGCCTCCAGGAAACCCGGGGCGATTCAGGCCACTGGTTCCATGATGACATACCGTTATACCATTACGGTAAAGAAAGATAAGCCTTCATCTTGGGTAGCTTTAGAGCATGTTTCTACCGACATCGATGGCGAGTGGCCCCCGGGATATCCGGAAGAGCCATCGATAGGGTTTGGGGGAACTACGTTGGAAATTACCGAAGAAAATCCGGACGGATCTACCACTTATCAAACCGAACTGTGGGTTCAAAAGGGTTTCACGTCTACACACAAACCATACGAAAACCAGAGATTTCGTTATCGCTTTCATTTAGTAAAAAAAGATCAGACTTATGTGACAAGCTCTCAATTTTGTTATCCGGAATTGCCATGCTGAAGCGAAAATCCTGCGGAACAGGCTCTGAATAAGAAAAGGGCGATCCGTGAGGACCGCCCGATCAGAGAGCTGGATGAGCGTTCGGTAAGAATCAGCAGTTAGGAAACATAGGAAACCAACGTCCCCAATAGGCGTCCCTTACAAACACTCCTCTTTCTTTAACAGCTCTTCCCACTTGCGATCGATGTACGCCTGGATGTCCTCCAGCAGCGCCTCGTTGCCCGGCTTGAACAGATGGGCGAAGCGCCCCTGCTTCTTCATCCAGTCGGCGACCGGCGTCTTCTTGTCGCCCTTGGGCTTGTAGTTGATCTTGTACTTGCCGTACTCGACCTCATACAGCGGCCAGTAACATGACTGCACGGCTTCCTTGGCCAGGGCGATGGTCTGGTCGCCGGGCGTCCGCCAGCCGCGCGGGCACGGTGAGATCACGTTGAGGAACGCCGGCCCGGGCGTGGTGAACGCCTTCTCGGCCTTGTTCATCAGATCCTTGAAGTTATGCGGCGAGGCCGTGGCGGCGTAGGGGATGTCATGCGCCACCAGGATGGCCGTCAGGTCCTTGCGGTTCTGCTGCTTGCCGGCCGCCTCCTTGCCCACCGGGCTGGTGGTCGTCCAGGCGCCGCACGGCGTCGCGCTCGACCTTTGGAAGCCGGTGTTCATGTAGGCGCCGTTGTCGTAGCAGACATATACGAAGTTATGGCCGCGCTCGACCGCGCCCGACAGTGACTGCAGGCCGATGTCGTAGGTGCCGCCGTCGCCGCCAAAGGCGACGAAGTACATGTCTTCCTTGACCTTCCCCTGCTTTTTCAGGGCCCGGTAAGCGGTCTCGACGCCGCTGATGGTGGCGCTGGCGTTCTCGAACGCTGAATGGATCATGGAATCGCGCCAGGCGGTGTACGGATAGATGGTCGTCGATACCTCGAGGCAGCCGGTGGCCACGCTGACCACGGCCGGTCCCGGGCAGACGCTCATGACCTGCCGCACGTTGATGGGGGCGCCGCAGCCGGCGCAGAGCCTGTGTCCTCCGGTGAGTCTTTCTGGTCTATTCGCTATTTCCTTGGGCTTGGCCAACTGGAATCACCCCTCTCTCACGTTGAGATAATGTCTTGTCTGTGATACCTGTTCTCCCGCCGCCGCCTGTTCCAGCGTCTCCACGGCGCCGCGGATGTCATCCGGGAAGATATCCCGGCCGCCGAGGCCGTAGATGAAGTTGAACATCTTCGGGCGGGTCTCACCGCCGAACATGGCGGCGCTGATCTCGGTGAACAGCGGGCCGCCCTGGGCGCCGTAAGAATCGGAACGGTCCATGACGCCGATGACGCAGGCGTTGGATAGCGCCTGGCGGATCTGCTCGTAGGGGAAGGGGCGGAAGGTCCGCACCTTGAGCATGCCGACCTTCTTGCCTTCGGCGCGCAGCGTGTCGACCATGGTCTTGACGTTGCCGGCCGCCGAGCCGATGGCCACCAGCACGATCTCGGCATCCTCGATCATGTGGGTCTTGAAGTGGGAATATTCGCGGCCGCTCAAGCTGCCGAAATCCTTGCCCACTTCCTCGATGACCTTCATGGCGTTGTCCATGGCCCGGTTCTGGGCCACCTTGTGCTCGAAGTACCAGCCGCCGAGGCTGTCGAAGGCGCCGACGGTGACGGGGTTCGCTACGTTCAGCAGTGGGTTCAGGGTCGTGTACTCGCCGACGAACTTCTTGACCTCATCGTCTTCCAGGGTTTCCACCGGCCCGATGGCGCCGCTGATGATGAAGCCGTCGATCATGGTCATCACCGGCAGACGCACCTCCATGTGCTCGGCGATGCGGAAAGCCTGGATGGCGTTGTCATAGCCCTCCTGGGCGCCCTCGCCGTAGAGCTGGATCCAGCCGCAGTCGCGGCCGCCCATGGAATCGGAATGGTCGCAGTGGATGTTGATCGGTCCGGAAAGCGCCCGCGTGATGACGGGCATCGTCAACGGCAGCCTCAGGGAGGCGGCGATGAAGAGCATCTCCCACATGAGCGCGAAGCCCTGCGACGAGGTGGCGGTGAAGGTGCGGGCCCCGGCGGCGCAGGAACCTATGGCCGCGCTCATGGCGCTGTGCTCGCTCTCCACGGGAATATATTCTGTCTTGACGGCGCCGTCGGCTACGAACTGGGCGTAGTTCTGGGCGATCTCCGTCTGCGGTGTGATCGGGTAGGCGGCCATGACGTCTGGCTCTACCTGCTTTAAGGCGAGCGCAATAGCCCCGTTCCCGGTGATTGCTTTACGGGCCATTATTTTTCCTCCAGTTTGCATGCTTTGATCTCGTTCATCATCTCGATGGCGTCACGAGGGCAGACCTGCGCGCAGATGCCGCAGCCCTTGCAATGATCGAGGTCGATATCCACCATCTTGTCATTCTCCACTCTGATAGAAGAGTCAGGGCAGGCGAAGAAACAGATCATGCAGTCGTTGCACTTTTCACGGTCGCGGCGCGGGCGCTCGGAGCGCCAGCCGCCGGTCTTGTAGTCTTGAGCGTTGCCGGATTCAGGGATGGTGGCTCCCTTCTCATGCCTGCCGGGACCCCATTTCTGGATGTCGCTGACATCCCACTTCTTTTTTTCGGGCCTGGTCTTGCTCATTCGTCCGACACCTCCTCGTAGCCGCGCCTGACCGCTTCGAGATTGGCGTTGACGACGTCCTCGTTGAATTTCTTGGAAAGCGAGGTCTTTACCTCGTCCAGGATGCCCTCGAGTGAGAACAGCCCGCTCACCTTGGCCAGAGCGCCGATCAGGGGAGTGTTGGGAATCGCCCGCTTGATCGTTTCCAGGGCGATCTTTGTGGCCGGGACTGTGTAAACTTTCCTGCCGGCCATCTCGGAGCGTCCCGCCAGCTCGGAGCAGGCGCCCTCGGAATTGACGATGACGACTGCGCCTTCGCCGGTGCCGGCGGTCACGTCGACCACGTCCAGAAGCGTCGGGTCGAGAACCAGGACATAGTCAGGGTGCTCGATGGCGCTGTAGATCTGGATGGGCTGGTCGGAGAGCCGCGTAAAAGCGACGATCGGCGCGCCGGAACGTTCCGGACCGTATTCCGGGAAAGCCTGGAAATACTTGTCCTGGCTCAGGGCTACTTCGGCCACCATCTTGGCGGCGGTGACAGCCCCCTGGCCGCCCCGTGCGTGCCAGCGAATCTCGGTTACCTGCTGCATTTCAACCTCCTTAAGGGGTCAAAAAGCCCGGCCACGAGGCCGGGACGGTTATGCGTGAAAGCAGGCGGCTTTTGACAGGCACTGGCGTGCCCCCGCTGCTCAACCGGAACATTCTAGCAGGGATTTGCGGGGATTTGTAGCGCCAGACCGCTGCCTGTCCGATTTTCGTACCTGCCGGAATCGCCGCCCGATATCCTACAAGTATGCTAGCTTATGTTTACATGATGTGTGTTTTGGAGTATAATCGCCTGCGGTAGGAATGCGGCCGGCTCTCGGGCACTGAAAAGTCTCCGGTCCATTTTAGGAGAAGTTTTGGAATCGCTCGATACTAGCCATCACGCGCCAGCTGGGCGCGTCTTAGAGGAACGTCTCAACACCCTCGCAATTCTTCCTTCCGAACTGTCAGATACAATTGGCTTTCCGCGACGGTCAGCTAATTTGTTTTTTCATTCAGGGGGCGGCTATGCAGCTTGAAGCAAAGTATGAGCAGAGCGGCGACATGGTCTGGCGGCAGGTCGGCGATGAGACCATCCTGGTGCCGGTCCAGCGGGAGATGGGGCAGCTCAACAATGTCTATACGCTGAATCGCACAGCCGCTTTCATCTGGTCCAGGATCGACGGCAACAAGACCCTCGCCGAGATAAGGGACGAGCTGGTCTCCGAGTTCGAGGTCGAGCCCGATCACGCCGAGCGGGATCTGGTCAAGTGCATCGGCCAGTTCGAGGAGATCGACGGCATCAGGCAGGTTTCCTAAAGCGTCCGGTTTTTTCCGGATGCGGCAAGGCAGATCAGATTGAAGCGTAAAACTTCCATACCCCCCGTTGACTACCAGGCGTTCAGCAAGCGCGTCCATGAGTCTGTCCGCCGGGACCGCATCCCCGTCGGTGGCAGCCTCGACCTGACCTCACGCTGTAACCTCCGCTGCGTTCATTGCTATGTCCGGGACACTGATCCTTCTGGCGAGCTCGGCACCGGCGAAATCAAGCGTATACTCGACGAGCTGGCCGAGGCCGGCTGTCTCTGGATGCTCTTCACCGGAGGCGAGCCGCTGCTGCGGAGTGACTTCCGCGAACTCTACGGCTATGCCAAACAAAAAGGCTTTCTTGTCAACCTGTTCACCAACGCGACTCTGGTAACGCCCGACCTCGCTGATTTTCTGGGAGGATGGCCGCCGTTCTCGATCGAGATCTCGATATACGGGGCCACCCGCGATACCTATGAAAAGGTGACCGGGGTGAAGGGCTCCTTCGACAAGTGCATGGCGGGCATCGAACTGCTGCACCGGCATGGATTGCCGCTCAAGCTCAAGAGCATGATCCTGACTCTTAACCAGCACGAACTCACCGATATGATGGAGATGGCCGCGAAGTTCGGAGCCGAGTTCCGCTACGACCCCAACATCCATGGCAGGGTCGACGGCTCCAGCTCTCCGGTTTCATTCCGGCTTTCACCGGAAGAGGTCCTGCAGCTGGATTTCATCGACCGCCGCCGCATCGGCGCTCTCAAGAAATACGTCGACTACTGCAAGCAGTACGACCGAGACGACGTGCACGCTTTCCATTGCGGCGCCGGCATCGATTCCTTCCATATCGACGCCGAGGGCCGCCTCTGCCTCTGCATGCTGGCTCGCCGCGAATCCTTCGACCTTCGCCAGGGATCTTTCATGGAAGGGTGGAACGGGCTCATCAGGGAGATGAGGTACAGGGAGAACGACAGGGAGTACGCCTGCGGCGCCTGTGAGCTGCTGGAGATGTGCGGCCAGTGCCCGGGCTGGGGCGAGGTAGAGAACGGCGATCAGCTCAAGGGCGCGGACTTCCTCTGCCGCCTGGCTCACTTGCGCCAGGAAGCTTATGAAAGCCTTTCAGAATGGGATGAAGATAAATCCAGCAAATAGCGGTATTTAGCTCAAGTTAACATAATTGACAAAAAAATTGGAAGATGCTATCTTAAAACACTCGGACCGGCCTCCAGCTGAGGCTTGAACGCTTCACCGGGTGGGGGTATTACTTTTTAGGGGAAGGGAAGTGATCGAATGGCAAGACAGACTTATGTGGAGCCAAAGATCGAAAGAGTGCCTTTGATTCCCGAAGAGGCAGTGCTGTCAAACTGCAAGTGTGTCGCCCCGCAGGTCTCGGGACCTCCGCAGGGCTGGTGCAGCGGCGAGTTTCAGATCAGCTGCTCCACCGTGGGAAGCTGAGACAGCGCTCAGGTACCAAGGTAATTTTATGCAGGAAGCCGGTAGGAGCATCTCCGGCTTCCTTTTTTTTGCAGAAATACGCCGGGCGTGCTGAATGCCATCGCCGCCCGCGTTCCCTCGTAGATGGGCAGGTTTGCCTCTACTACGGGCAATTGAGGACAAATTCCGCAATTTGTCAAATGTTGACAAATTATTTTACTTGGAGTATATTTGACCAGCTTGACCAGATGCATATTTGATAATCTGTGCTTTGATAGCAAGGGTCGTTGAATTCGACCAGTATAGCGGTAGGAAATTCACTAGGGGAAGGGATGTGATTTGATGTCAAGACAGGCGTATGTCGAGCCTCGGATCGAGAGGGTGCCTCTCATTCCGGAGGAAGCGGTGCTCTCGGCCTGTAAGTGTGTGGCTCCGCAGGTTTCCGGCCCTCCTTCGGGCTGGTGCAGCGGTGAGTTCCATATGAGCTGCTCCACAGTCGGCAGCTGATCCGCAATTCTGGTTTAGGGTGGAAAATATTTCGCAGGGGAGCCGGCAGGTTTTTTGCCGGCTCCCCTGACGATTTTTCGGACCGCGTTTATTCCTCTGATAAACTCATCTGGAATCAAAGCAAGCGATATTAAACAGGCTAATCTTCCGACGGAAGGTCCGGCGTGAGACATGTAAAGTTTTTAATAGCGGGTCTGATCTTCGAGTTGACCGTCGCCGACGGGTCGGACGGGTTCGTCATTCCCAGTTCCTACCGTTCCTTCCAGGTCGCCGACGGCAGGCCCGACATCTCCGTCAACGCTCACTCCGGCATGATTCCGGACTGGCGCGGAGAGCTAATCTTCGACTCTAACGGACCCTGGCGCCTTTGGAGCAGGGGCGAAGACATGGTCCTCTCGCTCCACAATTCCCCCGGGAAGGAAGAGCCCTACCAGGTGGTCATGCTCGATCGCGATTTTACGCGGGCGGAGACCTTTACCGAACAGTCGGTGATCGATGGCTGGGCCGATTATTTTCCCATGAACTATCCTCTTGATGAAGTAGTCGCCGTCAACCGGCTCGCGTTCGGGCATGGGGTCGAGGTTCACGCCAGCGGCATCAGCGATTCCGGCCGCGGGGTTCTCTTCCTGGGAGTGTCGGGATCCGGCAAGAGCACGATCTCGAGGCTTTGGGATGAAGAAGAGGGCGTGCTCGTGCTCAGTGACGACCGCATCATCATCACCAGGAAGACCGACGGATACTGGATTCACGGGACTCCCTGGCATGGAGACGCGGGCCTGGCCGATCCCTCGGGCGTCAAGCTCGAGGCGATATACTTCATCAACCACGCGCCCGCGAACAGCGCCGCGCCGCTGGGAGCAGGACAGGCGGCCTCCCAGCTTCTGGCCCGTTCCTTTCCCACTTTCTGGCATAAGGAGGGCATGCAGTTCACGGCAGGCTTTACCGTGGAGATAGCGCAGAACGTGCCCGCTTATCAACTAAGCTTCACGCCTGACAGATCGGCGGTAGAATATGTCAGGAAGCAACTCGGATTCTGAATCCTCGCCCGCGGCTCATCGCCGCGGACCTGCTGAGCCTTCCCTTCCCCTCGAGGATCTGGCGGGGCTGGCGCGGGATGTGATCGCCAGAGGCGGCATCTTCCGTTTCCAGGCGCGGGGACGGAGCATGATGCCCCTCATTCGTGAGCGAGACGAGCTGCTGATCGTCGCCGCCGGCCCCGGCGGTCCCTCAAGGGGTGACATCCTCTTTACCCATACCCCGGACGGAGCCGTCAAAGTCCACCGTTTGATCCGTATCGACAGCTCGCATGGCGCGGATGCTTACGTTACCAAGGGCGACAACGCCGCAACCGCCGACGAGCCGATTGACTTAAAGCAGATAGTCGGCAAGGTGGCAGGACTGAACCGTTCCGGTAGTTTCAGGGATTTCTCCCGCATGGACAGCAGGATGGCGTCGCGGCTGCTGGGCCGGCTGGAACAGATGACGGACGGACCCGAATTGCCCCCGGGCGCCGCCACCGCTGGCGCTCGGCAAGGCAAGGGCTCGCTTGCGGGAAGGGGCCGGCGCCGGCTGGTTTATTTCCTGCGGGGGACGATCAGGTTCTATTTCATGCACACCGGCTGGAATCGTCCCGGGAGCTAGTCATTCCGGGAGCCAGGTTCATCCTTCCGGGGTCTGGTTCCTGCTATTGCGGAGGGGGGCCGGGAATGTAATGAACGTCGCCGCAGGGGTCTACCCCGCTGGTGTAGATCTCGGTCTTAAAGCTCCGCAGCCCTCCCGGAATCAGGAACTTCAGCGCGAAGCCAGACTTTGAAGCCGGCTGGATCTCTCCCAGGCTTAGCGGCAAGGCGCTGGCGGCAATCACTCCGGAAGAGGCCGAAGCCGCCAGTATCTCGACCTTGGCCACGGCTGTGTCGGCAGAGTTGTTTGCCAGCTGATAAGGGACCGTCAGGGTCTGATCCAGGTAGTCGCTGTAGCTTCCCCAGTAAGGACCCTGGGACTGGAGCCCCAGTGCGGGCTGCGACGTTCCGAACCGCCAGGAGGCGGTGGCTGTGTTCCCGGAGTTATCAGTCACGGTGACCGTGGCGTTGTGCTCTCCGTCGTTCATCGAAGGCCCCTGGTAGGAAACCGAGCCGGCCGTCACCGACGCGTTCGCGGTAACATCCTGCCCGTCGATCACCAGCTGCACCGAGCCTGTGTCGATTCCGGTTCTGTTGTCCGTATAATTCGCGGAAATGATCGGCGAGGTGCAGCCTGTATAGGTGCCGGCAACCGGCGCCAGTCCGCTGATGGCCGGCGGCGTGGTATCGGGAATCGCCTGCAACCATATGGTGAATACGCCCGCGGAGCTGTAATCTTCCCATACCACCTTGTCACGATCGACTGCCGGCCGCGCTTGCGTCGAGGGGCCGGTGGCGAGAGGGCTCACCGCCCCAGAGGAGAGGTCTTTCATATAGAGATCGTAGTTGCCGGCGCGATAGTCTTCCCAGACGACGATATCGCCGCTTATGCGCGGGGAGTTCTGGAAGGCCGAGTCGCTGGTCACGGCCTGTTCCACGCCGGTGGCGAGATTCTTCATCCAGATATCCGAGACCGAGCCCACCGTCCTCTGCCAGACCACGATGTCTCCGCTGATGTCGGCCACCTTGTCATTGCCCGGGCTCGAGGTCACCTGCTGCTCTACGCCGGTGGCGAGATCCTTCATGTAGATGTCATAGTGGCCGCTGCGGTTATCCTGCCATACGACCCTGGTGCCGCTGATGTGCGGCTGCCACTGGTCGGCGGGATTGGTGCAGACCGGCTGGATGGCGCGGGTAACCAGATCGATGGCGTAGATGTCGTTGTTGCCGGAACGGTCATCGGTGTAGACGACGGTTTCACCGCTGATGGCGGGGACGCCCTGGTTTCCGGTTCCGGAAACGAGCGGCTGGGTGATTCCCAGAAAGAGATCCTTCATGTAGATGTCGTAATTGCCGCTGCGGTTATCCATCCAGATGACGGCGTTGCCGTCGGTAACGACCATGTTGTGGTCGGAAGGGTTAGCGTCGACAAGCTGCTCCGCGGGGGACACAAGGTTGTTCGCGAGGATTTCGAAGTTGCTGCCCTGCAGGCGCTTCCAGACAACGGTGTTCCCATGCACGTCGGGGCGGCCCTGGGTGACCGGGCCGGACGAAATCTGAACCGGGGAATCCGCCGCCAGCGCCGGGTTGCCATACAGCAGCAGCAAGAGTGTGAAAAAGCTAGCTATCAAGAAAATTCTGGACAGTATGCCAGTCATTACCTTCCGTTCCCCCGCCCCTCCCGCCGAACACCCAATTCTACCTCAGAAATGCAGGACTGTAAACAAATCCGGGGGGGCGGCAGGCTCCGGTGGAACCGGCGGAGAGCCTAGCGGTAACGCGCGGTCAGGGCCTCGGCGGAGTCCGCGATCCGCCGCCTCAGGTCTTCCGGACCGACCACTACCGCTTCACCCAGGTATCCAAGCACTTCATCGACGATCCAGCTCTCGTCGAACCAGGGGATGTCGCCCAGAAGCGAGCCGTCCTCCAGCAGCTGTGATTCCGGCTGGGTCTCGTGGACCCACCTGGCCACCGCCTGGCTGAAGAGGACCGTTGCCCGCCGCGGGGCTTCGGTTCCCGAGGGGAATCTCGGGTCCCGGCGATAGGGATCCAGATCGATATCCCGGGGGGTGAAGGTCTCATCCAGAAGGCGCGCGTTTTTTACCATCTCAAACCTGAACGTGCGGATGTCGTCACGCTTTCTGCACCAGGCCACCAGGTACCATTCGCCCTTGGTACCATTGACCAGGTAAGGCTCGATGATCCTGGCCTCGACCTTGTCGCCGGCCCGGGAAAGATATTCGATCTCAACCAACCGGTGCTCCGTCAGGCCGCGATTGATGGAGCGGCAAATATCACGGTCTTCCTTTTCGGTCTCGCCGATGGTGATCGTGTCCAGGTCGTCGAGTCCGCCGGCCGCCTCGATGATCTTGGCGCGCGCGGTCTCCAGTGACTGGTCCTGACCGGCGAGGATCTGCCCGCCGACCAGATCGATCGCCAGCAGCATCGCCCGCGCCTCGCGCGGAGTCAGCCGCAGCGGTCTTTTCAGCAGCTCACCCTGTGGATATCCCTCGACTCGCAGTTCTTCGCCCTGGACCGTGCCGCTGACGAGATAGCCGCCCTCGCCGCCGGCGCTCACCAGGAAAAGCGCCGCCATCGCCTGCTCGAGCTCGGAAGCTGTCAGGCCCAGGTCGCGGCAGACGTCGGCGACCTTGAGCGAAACGGATTCATCATCGTCCAGCTTGTCAACCAGATAGGTGACCGTCATTGCCAGTTGCCCGAAGCGGTCCGGCTCGACCTGGGGCTGCGGCGCCGGGGCGTCGGGGCTGTCGAGCCCTCGCCCGGGCTGCCGGTCTTTCGCGGCTGGAACCTCCGGGGGCGGGCCCTGGTGCAGACGGGCGATCCTTTGCAGGATCTCGGACATGAGCCGGCGCAGCTCCGGGGGCCCTTCGAGCTCGGCGCCGGCGCTATGGCCCAGCACCAGGGAACATATCTTGCCGCCATCGGCGTATTGTGTGGTAAGGGTGGCGGAGCCGTCTTCCCTTGATTCCAGCTCGCCGCTGCGGCTGAGATTGTTGCCGGCCCACCAGGCCCAGCGCGGGGAGAAGGTGATCCTGGCGGTGCCCCGCAGCCGCCCGAGCTGCCAGGATTCGAGGTTCAGGTAATCGGCGCTGCGAAAATCTTCCGGTACCGAGAAGTTGTGATCTTTCTTGTCTTTGTAACGGATGCGGCCGCGGATACGCCGCAGCTTGAACATGCGCATGCCGTTTCGTTCGTGGGAGTGGCCGACCATGTACCAGTCTCCATGTGTGTACATCATGGCGTAGGGGTCGACCAGGCGTTCCTCGGTCTGGTCGGTGCCGAAACTGTGATACTTGAAACGGATGGTCTTGCGGTCGGCGACGGCCTCGTCGAGCTTCTGCATTTTTTTGGCCGTATCGGCGTCGAAGCCGGCTGAGGGCATGTCGATGGACACGAGGCTGGTCACGGGCTCCTCGAGCGGGTTGCCGGTGCCGAGCGCCAGGCTCTGCAGCGCCAGGCGCAACAGACGGCTGTAGGCGAACTGTCCCTCGAGCAGATAGAGGCAGGTATGGAGGGCGGCGATCTCTTCCCGGGAAAAAGGCACTGACGGCAGGAAAAAATTCTCGGGGGGCAGGCGGTAGGTCGAGCCTTCGCCGAACTCGTCGGCGCCGCTCTCGATCTGAATCCCCGTGTGGCCGAGATCGTCGCGGTCGGCATAGAAGCGGCGGGCAAAGCTCTCTTCGCTCCTGGTGCCGTCGTCGTAGCCTTCGACGCAGCGGCGTATGTCATCGGCCCGCACCGGCCGGCCCTGTTTCGCCATCAGGTAGGTGACCAGCGATAGTTGCCGGATGAGCTTGTCCTTGTCTCGCGGCTCCCGCTGGCGGGGCCCGCTCTTGCCGCCGTCCGCGGGCGGCGCTTTTTTCCTGGCAGGGGCCATGGTGAACTTTCCGTCCGTTTGACTCGTTAATATATTTCAGGGCAAATTGTATAACCTTAAGATACTGGCGGAAAGGGCGCGGGCTGCGGCGTATAATGAATCTTCAATCCAGGGACGGAGGCTCCATGAAACTGACATCGTTTCTTTACCGCATGGCGCGGCTCTCGCGCGACGCCGAGGTCATCACCTCCGGCAATCCCAAGAAAATGGCCCGCCGGGTGAAAAACAAGGTCCTCGGCCGCACCATCGTGCGGCGGCTCTTCAGGTGGTAGGGGACAAACACCGTGGAGGCAATGTGGCTCTAAAACTCATTTGCGGACCCACGAGCTCTGGCAAGACGACCCGCGCCATCGAGACGTTTCTGGAGGCGCTGGCGCGCGGCGAGAGGGCCTTGTTTATCGCTCCGAGCATGCCCGACGCCAGGCACTTCGAGCGCCAGATCATCCGCCGACTGGGCAAAAGCGGGCCGGTGGAAGACGCCGGCGGATCCGGCTCGCGCCAGGACAGCTCCGGCGTGCTGACCGGCGGACGGGTGACGACATTCGACGGGCTCTGCCGCGAGGTGCTCGAATCAGCCGAGCCGGGTGCGAGGACCATCAGTTCGAACCAGCGTTTCCTGCTATTGCGCGTACTGGTGGACTCTGCTCCCAATCTTCGGGTCCTCGACCGTTCGTCCCAATTCGACGGTTTCATCACAGCCCTGGCCGGTCTTTTTTCCGAGTTCTCCATGGCGGCCATCGATTCGACCGCCATGGCCAAAAAGCTGCGTTCCTGGGCAAAAGATAATTCCTGGCGGCAAAACCTCAACAAGGATCTTTACAGCCTCTTCGAGAGCTACGAAGAGCTTCTGCGGGAAAAGGGAATCTACGATCACGAACTTTCGCGGCGGCGCGCCATCGCGCTGCTCGGCGAAGACAGCAGCCTGCTGGCGTACGATTCCGTTATCGTCGACGGTTTCTGGGATCTCACCCTGATCCAGTACGACCTGTTGCGGGTTATCGCCTCGGCCCCACGCAACCTGCTGGTAACCCTCCCGTATGATGCCGGCCGGCTCGCCTACCAGGCGCCTTCGCTCCACCTGGAGCCGCTGGAGCAGATCCTGGGGAAGGCGGAACATTTCGTTGACCCGATGGCAAATTCTGACAGGGCCGCCGCGCTGGACCATCTGATAGAAAATCTTTTCCTTGAACAGCCCGCAGCGGCCGATGCCGAGTGCGCCGTGGGACGGCTTCTCGCCGCGGGCTCGCGCGGTCAGGCCGAGATGGTCGCCGCGCAGGTCCTGAAGCTTTTCCGGTCGGGCCACAAGCTGGATGAGATCGCGGTAGTGTGCCGAAGCCTGGGCCCGGAGACGGCGATGATGGCGGATGTGTTTGAGGAATTCGGCATCCCCTTCGAGCTCTCGGCGCCGCTCAATCTCGCTGAGAGTGTAGTCGGAAAGACAGCCGCCGCCGCTCTGGATTTCGCCGCCGGCAGCAGGTCGCGCGCTAGTCTGATGTCGTATCTGCGCAGTCCACTTTCGAATGTCACAAGCGGACAGGTGGACCGGTTCGAGAGGAAATGCAGGCTGCAAGCCATCGCGGATGCTGACGAACTGGTACTGGAATGGCGGGGGAGGGTGCTGGATGAGTTTGCCCCGCTCTCCCAATCGGTCTCGGCGGGCTCCGGCGCCGCCGGAAAAGCATTGTGCGATCTCGTCAGCGGCCTGATGGCCGAACCGGGATATGTCGGCAGCGTTTCCGGAGAAGATCTGATGCTGGATCTGCTTTCCCTTAAAGCCCTCAGGGAAGTCTGTGACGAAACCGCCGCCATCCGGGGTGTGCTAGGCGATTCTTTGACTAGTGATGAGAAAGGTGACAGCTGCGCGATGGTCTGCAGACTGCTGCTTGCCGGCATCGCCAGGGCGGAGGTAAGGCTTCCCGGTGGCAATACCAGGGGATGCGTCAGGATACTGGACCCCCACCGCATCCTCAATCAGCGTTTTGATACCGTGTTCATCTGCGGTCTGCTGGAGAAACAGTTTCCGAATTTTGGCCATGAGGATCCCTTCTTTTCCGATGTCGCCCGCAGGGAGCTCTCCTCCCGGTTCGATCTTCCCCTGGATTCCCGCGATGCCCGCCTTGCCGAAGAACGATTCCTGTTCTTCCGGACCCTCAGCCGGGCGCGGTCAAAAATATTCCTGTGCTATCCATCCTGCGATTCAGAGGGTAAGCCCACAAATCGCTCGCTGTTTGTGGATGACGTCCTGGAGCTGTTCGAGGCAGAGACAGTCGCGCGCCGCGAGCGCAGGATATCGGACATCACTTTCGCCGTCGATGAGGCGCCGACCGCCGGGCAGGCCCTGCGTTCGATCGCTCAAAATGACGCCGGTGCGGATCGGGATGCGCTGATCCAGACGGCGTCGCCTGCAGGACTGGCCGAAAGGCTTGCGTTCTGCCTCGATGCCTCGGTCCCCCGGGAGCCGAAGATCGTTGAGGCATCGGTACGCGAAAATTTTGGCAGGCTGGACGATTTCAGGGTGACGGAATTGCAGCGTTACCTCAGTTGCCCCTTCATCTATTTCGTGGAATCGGTCTTGAAGCCGGCGTCCTTCGAGCCTGCGGCCAGGGGCCTTCACCGGGGTCAGCTGGTGCACAATATCCTCTGCCGTTTCAACGGCCAGCTCAGCCGTGCCAAGCTCTATCTGCACGACGCCAGGCCTCCCCAAATAGAAGTGCTCCGCCGCCAGATGGCCAGATATATCGAGGAGGAGTTCATAGACGCCGGCGACGATCTGGACGTTGTCATCCTCAGGACGGAGCTTGGTTTTCATCTCAACCGTTACATCGACCGCGAGATCGCCTGCGCGCGGCGCTTGGAATATTACGACGTCGAGATCAGCTTTGGCGCCGGCAAGAGCAGGTGCGGCGGCAGGAACAGCACGCCGAAAGAGCTCGTCCTCGGCGATTTTCGCCTGCGAGGACGCCTCGACCGTGTTGACTGGACGGGTGACAGCAACAGCGCCATCGTGATCGACTACAAGTCAGGACGAAATGTCATATCCAGCGCCAAATTCGCGGAATCGAAAGAGATCCAGATACCTCTTTACATACTGGCTCTCAAAGAGGCTTTCGGCATGGAACCTATCGGCGGGGAATACTTCGCCATCCGCGGCGATAAACGCGGGGGTCTTTACTTAAGCGGCTGGGAAGGCGAGCTGGGAGCTGGCTGCGGGGAGGTCAACGAGAAAGACTTCGTCGACGCCGGTACTTTTGCGGCCCGGCTCGATGAGGCCAGGGATCTTGCGATCAGGGCCGTCGATGATATCCGGCAGGCAGCTTTTCCCTGCGAGCCCAGTGATAAAAAGCGCATCTGCGGCTATTGCGATTATGCCGGCATCTGCCGCCGCCAGTCGATCCCGTACTGGATGGAAAATGATGATGAATGAATTCAAGCTGACAGAAGCGCAGCTAAAAGCGGTCGAGTCGCTTGAAGGAAGCATCTTCGTGGCCGCGGGCGCCGGCTCCGGAAAGACCGGGGTGGTCACCCGCAGGTTCGTACACGCGATCGTCACCGGCAAAGCCGAGGTCGATCAGATCCTGACCATCACTTTCACTCGCAAGGCCGCGGCGGAGATGATGTCGCGGATCCGCAAGGACCTGCGCGACAGGACGACCGCATACGATAAACTCGATGAAGATCAGCTTCGCAGGATAGCCATCGCCTACCGCGACATCGAACGCGCTCAGATCAGCACCATCGACAGTTTTTACTCCACCATATTGCGCGCCAACGCCCTGGCGGCGGGGATCGACCCGAACTTCACCGTCATGGATGAATCCCAGGCCCGCATCCTCCAGGAAGAAGTGTTTGAATCGTGCCTGAAAAAGGTCGTCGAGGAAAACGGCAGCGCCGGCATGGAATTCATTACCGCCTACGACCCCGAACTGAGCGGGCAGCTGCTTGCGATTGTTGCAAAGGCATACGAAACACTTCGCAGCCAGGGGAGGGAGGTCACCCTGCCGCAGCCCGCGCCGCCGGACGCCCGCGCAGCGGAAAAGGCCCTCAGGCAGTCGCTCGACGAGGCGCAGGCAGCTTTCGTGCAGCTAAAAAAACCTACCGCCACCCAGACAAAAATGTTTGACAGGCTGGATGAGTACGTGGCGGCGCTTGCCGGCGCGGATGCAGCCGAGCGAGTGCGCCTGGCGGCCAGAGAGTTCAAAGCAGGTAACTGCGGCTGCGTCAGGGACGAGTTCGAGCGCGTCGAGCAGGCGCGGGCTGCGTTTGTGTCCGCAAACCGTTCGCAGCTGGCCGTTAACACACTGGATCTTTTCCGGAAGCTCCTCGAGAGTTTCGACAGCGAATATTCACTGGCCAAGCGAAATCGCGAGATGCTCGATTTCGCCGATCTCAGCATCTTTACCAAGAATCTGCTAAAGGACAACAAGAGCGTGGCCGCAAGCGTTGCCGGGCGCTATAAGCTGATCATGGTCGACGAGTATCAGGATACCAACCCGCTCCAGAACGAGATCATTGCACTGATCGCCGGCGGCAACCTCATGGTAGTGGGCGATGAGAACCAGGCCATCTATGGTTTCCGCAACGCCGAGGTGGGCCTCTTTCAGCAGGAGAAAGAAAGAGCGCGCGCCCAGGGACGCCTGATCGAACTCAAACAGAATTTCCGCAGTCAGAAACAGATCCTGGATTTCGTCGATTTCATCTTCAATAGTGAGGACATGCTTCAGCCTGGTTACCTGAGCCTGGAACCAGCCTCGGCAGAGGATGAGCCCGAGGATATCCGCGTAGAAGTAATTCTGGTCGATAGCGGCAAACCCGACAAGAAGCAGGGGATCAAGCCGGTCCCGGTCGATGTGACCCGCAGGGCCGAGGCGCATCTTATCGCGGAACGGCTCCAGGCGCTATTCAGGCAGGGCTATAAGCCGGGCGACGCCGCAATGCTGGTGCTGTCAAGGAATGGCTCGGAGGTATACCGCGACGCCCTGAGCCGCGCCGGCATCGAGAGCTATTTTGCCGTCAGCACTTCATACTTCAGCAAGCTCGAGCTCCTTGACGTGATTAGCATGATTCAGATAGTTATCAACCCTCAGGACGATCTTTCCCTGATCGCCGTCCTGCGATCGCCTCTGGCGGGACTCAGCGATGACGCCCTCTACTGGTTTCGCAACTGCGAGCAGGCCGCCGATCCCGATTATCCGGAAACGCTCTGGGAAGTCCTCGCGCATCCGGGGCCGCTGGCAGCCCTGTCTGAAAAGGATCGCAAGGCTCTCGATTCCTTCATGGAAAGATTTCGTCTGCTGCGATCGGGATCCGGGCGGGACAGCCTGAGGACCCTCATCAGGAAGATACTGAGCTTCAACGATTACGGGGCCACGGTCGCAGCTTCGGATGAAGGCAGGCAGAAGCTGGCCAATCTGTTCAAGCTCGTCGACCTCGCCCAGGATTTCGAGACTTCCTGGGGAAGGGACATCGCCGCCTTCACAGATTTCCTCAAACACCAGCAGGACAGCGAGGCGCGTGAAGTTGAAGCTCCCACGGAAGAAGAAGACGTCACCGCCGTGCGGATCATGACCATGCACGGCGCCAAGGGCCTGGAATTCCCGCTGGTGGTGCTGCCGAAGCTGCAGGCAAACGGCAATCATCGCAGCGAGACTTTGATGATCGACCGCCGGGGCAAGGGGCGCGTCGGCCTGCGCTATCGCGGCCACGAAGGCGCCGACGGCAACGCTTTTGATTTCGAGGAACTGAAGGCCGAACTGGCGGAGCGTGAATCGCAGGAGCTCAAAAGGCTGTTGTACGTTGCGATGACACGCGCCAAAAAGCATCTGCTGCTCACCGGCGTGGCGCGGGCGGACAAACCGCCCGAGCAGAAGAAAAAGGAGCGGCCATTCGACTGGATCCGCAATAGCCTGGGATTGAACTGGGAAAGGGATGCCGGCTTCGGCAGCGCCGACCGTATCGAAACAGCAAAGGGCGATGTCATCGGCCTCAATATATGCGTGGACCCGCAGACCGTGGCGGCCCGCCGCTCCAATGGCAGTGGCGGCGCTGATTCAAGAGTCCCGCCGGCCCTGGATCCCGAGATCATGAAAATGCCCGACGTCGCTGCCATTGTCCCGGCGGCTATCTCGCCAACGGCGCTCGACGCGATCCGTGCTTGTCCCCGGCGCTACTATCTTGAGAACATGCTTGGCGCCGCCGAGCTCAGGGAAGCGACGACGACAAAGAACCAGACTGATTCTGAACCGGCGCTTTCCGCGATGGAAATGGGCACGCTTGTGCACAAAATACTGGAAGAAGACTTGCTGATACTTGAATCCCCCATCGGCAGGGAATCGATGGAGAAACGTCTCGAACAGGCATGCGGAAAGGCGCCGCACCTGTCTGACGCCGACATCGACCGGGCAAACAGGCTGGTCGATAATTTCCGGCGCTCGGCGGTCGCCGCCTCGCTGCCCAGTGCCGGCCGCGACGGCAGGCTCCGCCGCGAGGTGCCTTTTTCCACGCTGATCGGACAGACGACGATTCTGCGTGGCGCCATCGACGTCCTCTGCCTGCCTGAAAAAGAAGGAGGCGCCAGCCTCGTCGTCGATTACAAGACCGGCTCTCCCCAGGAGGGGCTCTCACCAGCGGAGGCCGCAAAGACATACCGGCTGCAGATGGTTTCTTATGCCCTGGCGGCTGCAAAAATGAATCAGGGACCGGTCCGGGTTGTGCTTCTATACCTGGGAGGAGACGACCCGATAGAGGTAGTCCAGGACTTTCCGGCAGGGGATATCGGAAAGCTGGAAGCAGAGATCCAGGGAACCATCGACAGCATTTCAGACGGCTCGTTCCCGCCGCTGGAAGAGGTCAACGAATACTATTGCAACTGGTGCGCCGGCGGCCGAAACGGCTCCCGCCTGTGCGTCCGGGCCGTTTGACCCGGCAGCCGCCTTGACGGGCAGTCGCGCCCACTCAACCTAGTAGACGCCGCCTTCCCCTTCCTCGAGCACTATATCAACGACCTGGGGATGGGTCAGCTTAAGGAAATCCTCACCGGACATCTTGACTGAATCACTGTGCGTGCCGGCCGCAAAAATTATCTCATCCGCATTCTCCAACTGCCCGTCGAGTAGCACCGGCGCCTCGAATAGCTCACCGAGCGGTGGAACCGCGCCCAGGTCAAAATCGGTGAACTCCATCTTCATTTCCTCTTCAGTCGCCAGCCGTGCGTGGTTGTCATCTGCGATGTCGCGCAGTTTGTGGATGTCGACCCTCTCCGACGCCGGCAATACCGCCAGGACATCGCCGGCGTGGGTCTTGATGACCAGCGTCTTGGCCACGTGACTGGCGATCACGCCGACCGCCTTGGCCTCCTCGCAGGTGCTGAACGTCTCCTGATGGCTCACTACTTCATACGCCAGACCCTGATCGTCGAGATATTTTTTCACTCTGCCTGCAACCGCCATGATTTCCTCCCTGCTAGTTTGTGAAGGTGGTACCCCGGTTGCCTTTGTTTAACACCCGGGGAAGCGTTTCGCGCCGGCATGAAAACCACAGCGCTTCCTGAAATTCCACGAATCCGGACCGCGGTTTCAATTTACGGCAATTATGGGTAAATTAGTCGTGATTCATGTGCCGATCTGCGCTTCAGAAAAAGGAACTGGTGGCCGATTGGCGCAATATATTAGCAGCACCCCAGCGGCCTGGACCTGCTGACCCCAGATTCGAGGGGCGGTCTGCCTTTCCCGCCGGGCGATCTCAAGGCTCGGGACAATGCCGGGTCCAATGTTTTTTCCAGCGGGGGGGAGACCGTTGAGCGAGGAACTTTCCCATCCCAACGCAGGCAGCCGGACTCTGGTCCGGGTTCTCGGGGAGGAGCTCCTCCTCGACACCATTGCTTCCTTCGTTGATTACATGGAAACAATGATAATGGCCTTCGAGAACGATGGCTCCATGATAGGCAGACCCATTGTCGGCAATGATTTCTGCCGGCTCCTCCTCGATTCCATGGAAGAGAATCCGCAAAGCGAACTCAGCCGGCTCTTCAAGGCCACCTTAAGCAAAAAGGTAGCAGACACCCTGGCCGGCGGCCATCAGGAAGATGCGGTCATCGGCGCCCATTCATTTTGCATCAGTCCCATAACCGCCAACGGAGCCGTCGTCGGCGCCATCGCCGGCTCGATCTCCGAGATCCCTTCCGGTGATGATGAGCTGAAGAAGCTGGCTGATACTGCCGGCGTCGATTTTATGCGGCTCCAAAAGGCAGCCGGCGATGTGTTTGACAAACCCGATCATATCTATGACGCGGCACGCGGTCATCTGGCCCGCCTCGGCCGCATGCTGGGCAGGTTGTACGAAGACGCACTGGAGAGAGAGCAGGCTGTCGCCCAGATCACGATGCGGGACCGGGAGCTGGCGGCAACCCGCGAACTGGACGAGCGGATCCTCGGCAGCATGACCGCGGGCGTCGCTGTTCTCGACCGTGACCTGACGATCCGCGTCTGGAACCCGGCCGCGGAGTCGATCACCAAGCTGTCTTCGAAACAGGCGATGGGCAAAAAGCTGCTTGAAATGATGAGCCCGAAGCCGGCTCTGGGAATCGACAGCCATTTCCGTGAGGTCATGGATTCCGGCGCCAGCTGGAACGATCCGGCATTCACGATCGATGTCGAAGACGGGCAACTGATCCTTAATGTCACCGCCGCCCCCCTAAAGGATAAATCAGGCCTGATCAGCGGCATAGTGGTCCTGTTCGAAGACATCACCGCGGACTTCCTGGTCAGGGAACAGCTGGACCGGCGCCTGCGCGAACTCGAAGCGGTCAACAAGGTTGTTGCCGCCGCGCGCTCCCTCGATCCCGATGTCCTGTATGAGCAGGTTGCCAAAGCCTTGCAGGAGACCACGCGCGCCGACATGGCCGCGGTCTACCTCATGCAGGACGGATATCTCATACTCCGAGGCAGCTCGTTGGAAGTCGATGAACATATTCTTCAGTCGGTCGGAAAGTACAAGGTCGGCGAAAGCCTGGTCGGCATGGTCGCCGAGAGCGGCAAACCGGAAGTCGCATGCAATTTTACCGGAGACAAGCGTATCCGCGAGAAGTCGAGGTTGCTGTCGGCTGAACGCGGCCTCAAATGCCTGGTGGCCATGCCTATCATCAGCGGCGAGCGCGTGCTAGGGGTCATTACCGCTCTTTCAGCTTCATCGGAGATCTGTTCGGAAGACAATGTCGGTTTCATCAATCTGCTCTCGAGCCAGTTGGGAATCGCGATCGAGAACAGCCGCCTGTTCGCGGAGATCGGCAGCACCGGCGAGTTCATGCGCAGCCTGCTTGACAGTATGGCCGAAGCTGCGTACACATGTGATTTCGAGCGGAACTTCACCTACGTGAATGCGGCCAGCAAGGAGATCACCGGCTACGAGCCCGGGGAACTCCTGGGCCGGAATGTCCTGGAGCTTGTACCTGAAGACCAGCGCGCCAAGCTCAAAACGATGATGGAGAGGCGCGCCGCCGGCCTGACCGACAGCTATGAAATGGATATAGAGTGTAAGGACGGCTCGAGGATTACCCTCAGGCAAACGGTCTCACCGCTGTTAGAAAACGGCGAGGTCACGGGCATCGTCGGTGTCGCTACCGACGTGACTGAAAGCAAGGCGATGCAGCGGCGCCTCGAGCAGCAGAACCGGTGGCTAAACCTGTTGCAGTCGATCATGGAAAAGAGCGTGTCGCTGCTGGGCCAGGGCAAGGCGCTCACAACCCTGGTCAACGAGGTCGCCGAGACCTTTGGTTACGACATCTGCAACATCTTCATGCCGGCGCCCTCCGGGACCAAGCTGCAGATCGTCGCCAGCCACGGTTATAGCCCAGAATTCATCGAGCAGTTGAACGGCAGTGACACTTTTGATTTTGAGTATCTTCGGCGCAATGACACCCCAATCATGAGGGTTTTCGACCAAGGCCTGCAGACGGCGGTTGGCGATATCCTGAAGGAAGCCCCCGAGCAGGCGCTGGTTGAAGCGGCCAGGAATAAAGGCTTCCGTTCGATGGTAGTCACGCCGCTTTCGTATCATGGACAGAGGCTGGGCGCCATCGCGGTCTACACCAGCGAAATCCATGAATTCACCACAGAAGAACTGGGACTGCTGTCAAGCATTGCCGCTCAGGCCTCTGTCATCGCCGGCAGCGCCCAGGTTTACGAGCAGCTTTCCAATTCGGAGGAGCGCTACCGCGACCTTTACAATGGCGCCGCCGACTGGATGTACTCGCTGGACGAGGATGGGGTCATCCTCGAATGCAATGACACCATGTCTGCCGCCCTATCTTTTCCCAGGGAGAAGATCCTAGGGAAGCACATCTATGATTTTGAAGCCGGGTCCGACCGCAAAAAAACCAGGGCGAACCTCGTCGCCTTCAGGGAGCAAAGCGGACCGGGGAGGGTATTCTCGTCTGAGCGCACGTTTCTTACCGGCGAGGGACGCCGCGTCATAGTTGAGATTCACGCGCGCGCCCTGCCTGGTGACGGCGCCCAGGGCCTGCAGTGGCGTGTGGTTGCTCATGACATCACCGAAAAGAAAGAATCCGGGCAGCGGCTCAAGCTGCTGGCCGCCGCCGTTGAGAACACGCACGAATGTGTTGTCATCTCCGACCTGAACGGTGACATCGTATCGATCAATGAAGCCGGCGCAGCCATGTTCGGGCGCAGCGTCGAGAGCATGCTGGGAATGCATATGGGTGAACTATGGTCTGATGAAAATCCGGGCAAACTCAAGGAGGAGATCTGCACGAAGACGCTCGATGGCGGATGGGAAGGGCAGATGCTCTACCGCCGCCAGGACGGCGGCTCGTTCCCGGTCTTCGTCTCTTCGGCAAAGGTCGAGGACGATCAGGGCAGGCCCGTGGCCATGGTCGGCATCGCCCGGGATATCTCAGTGGAGCGGAACATGACCAACGAGATACTCAGGCGCAACCGTGAACTGGCGGTTCTTAACGCAGTCGTGACGACCGCTTCCGCCTCGCTCGACCTCGAGAGCACCCTGCAGTCATCGCTGAATACGGTGGTGAAAGCGCTGGATTATGATGGCGGCACGATTTTCTTCCAGGTCGACGGCGCCGAATGCCTGGAACCGGTTGCCGCCACTTACGACATTCCCGGGCAGATGCGCGAACACATAAAGACCCTCAGGATCGGGGACGGCCTCTCCGGGGCCATTGCCGCCAGTGGAAAAGCGATATTCATCGACGATTATCAAAGCAGCCCCCTTAAGGCTCCAGGGATGCCGGCAGCGATGCCGATGGCCTCGCTGGGCGGAGTGCCGCTTATCTCCAAGGACAAGATCCTGGGAGTGCTTACCGTAGGCACCCTGGCGCCCCACGAATTCAGCGAGGCCGAGCAGCTGCTGCTGACGTCCGTGGGCCGGTCGATCAGCGTGGCCATCGAAAACGCCCGCCTGTTCAACGACGTCGCGCGGGGCAAGAACGAATGGGAGACTACCTTCGATGCCATGACCAATGGCGTATCCATCCACGACCGGGATTTCAAAATCATCCGCGCCAACAGGGCGCTTGGCAGGCTGCTGGGAGTCAACGAGCAGGAACTGATCGGCAAGAAATGCTACGAAGTTTTTCATGGCGCCAACAAGCCGCTCTCGATATGTCCTCAGAAAAAAGCTTTCAAGGAAGGCGTCAGCCACAGCATCTCGGTCGAGGAGCCACATATCGGAAGGATCCTCAATATATCGTCCGACCCCATTATCGATGCCAGCGGGGAGATCGTCGGCGCCGTCCATGACGTGCGCGATATCACCGAGCAGGAACACCTGCGCGAGCAGCTTACCCAGTCGGAGAAGATCCGCGCGCTTGGTGAGATGGCAGGCGGCGTCGCCCATGACTTCAACAATTTCCTGACCGTGATCCTCGGCAACTGCCAGATGCTTCTGGCGCGGGGTGAAGAAATCGTCACAGCCGGAGGCAAACCTGGCCTCGCTGGTCTTGAGGGCGACGACCGGCTTGAATTCATGTCGGCCCTGCAGAGCATGCAGCGGGCTGCAATCGAGGCGGCGGATACCGTGCGCCGCATTCAGGAGTTCACGCGGGTGCGGACAACGCGCAGTTTCTCGACAGTGGACCTGAACCGGGTGATTGCCAACGCCATCGACGTGGCTCGGCCGCGCTGGCATGATGAAGCCATCGCTCGCGGCGTCAAGATCGAGCTGGCCATGGAATTCGGAGACTTGCCGCCGGTGAACGGCAACGAGTCGGAACTGGGCGAGGTCTTCATGAACCTGATACTCAATGCCGCCGATGCCCTGCCCGGCGGCGGCGCCATCATGCTGATGACCGAGGTCGAACCGGGAGGCGAGTGGCTGCGCGCCCTGGTTGCCGACAACGGCCAGGGCATGGAGAAAGATGTCCGCCGCCGGATCTTCGAGCCGTTTTTCACCACCAAGGGCGTAGGCGGCAGCGGCCTGGGCCTCAGTGTTGCTTACGGCATCGTCAACCGCCACGGCGGGGATATAATGGTGGACAGCCGCAAGGGTAAGGGCACCAGGTTCACGGTGCGCCTGCCGGTAGCCGCGCTCTCTGACCTGTACGAGGCGACCGCGCGGGAAGAGGTTCCCGAACTGATGAAGCAGGCAAAGGTCCTCGTGATCGATGACGCCGCCATGATCAGGACTCTCATGGGCGACATGCTGGACAACATGGGGCAGGAGTTTGAAACAGCGGCTTCCGGTTCGGAGGGGCTGCTGGTGTTCGACCGGGCCGCCAAGGCAGGCGTGCCCTTCGATCTTGTCTTTACCGACCTGGGCATGCCGGACATGTCGGGCTGGGAAGTAGTCGAACAGATAAAGAATCGTTCGAGAAGGACGCCGGTGGCACTGATAACAGGTTGGGGTGACCAGCTCGACCCCGATAAGATGAAGGAAAGCAGGGTCGACGCGGTCATAGCCAAACCGTTCAAGGTAGAGGACATCCGTCGCCTGCTGGCGAAAGCGTTGGCGTAACCGCCGGGTATCCGCTTCGTCCCGCGGCAATTTCTGATGGAGGAAATTTGCGAATAGGTTTTGACGCCCGTTTTATTTCCTGGAAGGGAGTGGGGACATATTCCCGCAACCTGCTCAAGCAGTTTTCGCAGGTCCCCGACCTGGAGGTCGTCTGTTTCTACAATGACGACACCAAGGACCGGCTCCCCGCCGGCGAGAATTTCACCATGGTGCGTCTGAACCAGGAAGTATTCTCTTCGCGCAATCTCAACAAGATCGGCGGCATCGTCAACAAGGCCGATTGCTCGCTTTTCCACACGCCGTACGTAGTGGCGCCGAACAGTCTGGACTGTCCGCTGCTGGTGACGGCGCATGACATCATCCCGCTGCTGTTTCCCAAGTCGATTCCCAGTTTCCGGCAGCGTCGCGCCTATCGCGGCCTGTTGGCGGACGCCATCCAGAAAGCCGACCACGTCATCACGGTGTCGACTGTCTCGCAATCTTACCTGCTGGCCCATTTCAGCCTGCCTCTGGGAAAGGTGTCGGTGATCCTCGACGGCGTCGGCCGCGAGTTCGGGCCCCGCAGCGAAGCGGAGATCGAGACGGTCATGGCCAAGTACAAGATCGGCCGGCCGCATATTTTGTGGCTGGGAGAATTTGTGGCCCACAAGAATGTGGGTGCGCTCGTCAGCGCTTTCGCGGCGCTGTCGCCGAAGATCAGGTCGCATTACAAGCTGGTGCTGGCCGGTGAGAAGAGCGGCGACTGGCTGGAGGTCAAGAAGGAGGCCGGGCGCCGGGGTGTGGGCGGGCTGGTCGTCATCCCCGGATTCATCGCCGACCAGGATCTGCCGGCCCTTTATTCCGCCGCAGACCTGTTCGTCTATCCTTCGCTGTACGAGGGCTTCGGCCTGCCGCCGCTGGAGGCGATGGCCTGCGGCACGCCGGTGGTGTGCTCGAACTCATCGAGCCTGCCCGAGGTGGTCGGCGACGGCGGCCTGCTGGTGGCCCCGCGTTCGGCCGCCCTGAGCGCGGCCGTCACCGAGGTTCTCACCAACGACAGCCTCAAGCAGAGGCTTCGCCGGCGCGGCCGCGAGCGCGCGGCGCTTTTCTCCTGGGACAACGCCGTGGCCAAGACGCTCGATCTCTACCGCGAGTTGGCCCGCTAACCACCGGACAGAAGCAAGACAGGGGACAGGGCGCCCGCTCCGGATTTTCCTACTCACAGCCCCTTCGCTATAATTAAAGACCGCGAAGCGGGGATTCGATCTGCATGACGGAACGACTCACTCTCTTCGCCTCTAGCCGACGTAGCTCAGCTGGTAGAGCAGCTCACTCGTAATGAGCAGGTCTGCGGTTCGACTCCGCACGTCGGCTCCATAGGTTCCATTTTCTTCCTGCCAAACGAATGTCCGACGAGACAAAAAAATGGACACCAGACAGACCACTGACTACATCAAGGGGATCGCTCTCTTTGTGGTTCTGTTTGCTCATTACACCCAGCATTATCACACTGATTTCTATCTTGGCTGGATCAGCATAGTTCCCCGCGGCGTCATCGCACTTTTCTTCGTGCTCAGCGGTTACGCCATTTATTGTTCACTCGAAAGGCGTCTGCGCGATGGCGCCTCCACCAGGCTGATCGCCAGATTCTATCTCGACCGGGCACTTCGGATATATCCTCTCTACTGGCTGGCCCTGCTGATAACGCCATTCTTCTTTCCGGGTGAATACCGGCAACTGCATGAACTCAGCTGGCAGACGGCGGTAACGTATCTTGGAGGCCAATCACTTGATACCACGGGCATATTCTGGTTCGTGCCGGCGATCATCCAGTGCTATCTGGCGGCGCCATTCATATATCTGCTCCTGCGGAAGTTGGGGCCGGCAAGATACTTGCTGGCGAGCGCGGTTATCATCGCCCTTCTGATCCCGCCGAGTATGCAGTCTGTTCTCAGGGGTGCGACTTTTTCCTGGGGCGTGCCATATTACCTGGATCTCATCCTCGGTAATCTGATTCTTTTTTCGATGGGACTGGCGATCAAGCCATTGCTGTCGCTATACGGTGGGAGGTTGAACAGCTTCACGGCCTGCCTGGTTTCCTGGACTGTGCTGGAAGTATCCCTGTTCGGGATCCGCTACACCGAATCAGGATTCCAGGACTACACCGTGCCGGTTTCGCTGGTCTTTATTCTTGCCTGCTTTTGCGCCTGCCTGTTTTCGATAGCGCTGAATCCCGACCGCCTGTTCCTGCAGAAGGCCCTGACCCGGGTCGGCAGGCATTCCTACCCGGTCTATCTGTTGCACATGGCGTTCTTTGGCCTGCTGGCGACTCTTGGCATTGTCAGTGCCGGCAGCTTCACCGGTGATATCATCGCTTTTTTGCTACTGCCGCTGTTCATACTGCTGTGCGCCGGCACGGATTCGATCTTCAATTTCAGGCGCGTGGGCGGACTTGCGGGGAATTAAGAAACCAGTTTCCTTGCCACCAGAAACGGGAATTTTCGATTAAACATGGTGTTGACCATCATGTCGCAGCCATGAGTGCAGAAGCACTTTTGCTCGGTAATTCGCCGGTATACTTCTTTTCTTTCACTGGACTTCCAGAGCTTCATGAAATCCAGGCCGTGATCGCGAAGATTGCCGATTGAAAATTCATCCCCCTGTTCCATCAGTATCTCGCAGGGATAGACAGCACCATTTTCCCGGATCACCGCTCTGAGAACGCCGGCATAACACTTGACCTGGTAGGAGTCTTCAACCAGGGTCTTGTACGTGTAGTCGTAAACAAGCTCACGATTGGTCAGGAAGAATTTATATAACGGGATCCTGCTATCAGTATGCTTGTTTTTATACGACTCAAGCAGTTGTTGGCACATCTGACGATATATCTGCGGATCGATATTTTTTATATCCGGGTTCCTGGGATTGCCTCTTACGATTGAAAAGGCGAAGTTGTCCGCCGCCAGATCCATTTGTGCAAAATCATATATCTGCTGGAGCCTTTCTTCGTTCTCGGAAGTTTGAATGCAGATCGAGGTCAGCCCCAGGTTTGGAAACCTTTTCTTGAGCCTGGCCAGCTCGTTGGCGGTATTGACCAGGTGATCGAAGCTTCCCTTTACCTTTACGAACTCATCCCTGTCCTCACCCAGGTCATTGAGCTGGAGGCTGATATTCACAAAGCAGTCAGGCGCTTTTTCCAGGATGCTCGTGGTTTTTTCGACAATGGTGTTCGTCATATAACCATTGGTGGGAATGGTTATATACATGGGATGGGCATGCCGGTAAAATTCAGCGATTATCTCATCGATGTCCTCGCGTAAAAACGGTTCTCCTCCGGTGAATATCAGCCTTTCGAGCGTGGGCATCGTCCGCGCGATAGCTTTGAATTCTTCCAGAGTCAGTTCACCTTTCCGGTTTAACTCCTTCCAGTAAAAACAATGATCGCATTTGAAGTTGCAGGACGAGGTCAGAAAGACCGTGACCTCGAACGGCCTCGACCTGACCATATAATTAACCGCGCTTTGCAGATAATGCTTCAACTTCTAGTACCTCCGGCCCAGAGCATAAAGGGTCATTCCTTTCAAAAAAGCCAGGTTCACGAAAAACATATCGACAAGCAGTAATAAATAGATCTTGATCGAAGAAGCGAGCCCCGCTTCTTTTTTTATGAAGGCAAGGTACTCCTGGTTCAGGAAGAAGAATGAGATCAGGCAGACGGCGAGAGGAATCAGAAATAACCGGGAATATATCGTCAGGAGAAGGAAGACAAGAATGGCGGGTGCTGTCAGCGCCGAAATTATCTGGGACATGGAGATCGTCAGGAAGCGTTTTTCCGCCAGGATCGATTGCACCTGCCTTTTGCGAAACATGAAGAACACGCGATCGACAGTCCTGGCCATATCACTTCTGATGAGACCCCAAAAATCGATTTTCTTGTTATGCGTCACCAGGTTGGTCTTATCCAGAAAGATCTTTTCGTTATTGCGGTATGCTTCCAGCCCGAACTCGGCATCTTCGATTCCCGGAGTCTTCAGGTTCTCGTTATAGCCGCCCAGCTTTTCGAAGACATTTCTTCTTACCGCGGTCATGGTGCCATTGGTATAAGAAACGTTTTCAGAAAATTTCAGTAGCCTGAAATACATTCTCATCAGAAAGTGGGCGGTGACGACGCCGGGATATTTATTGGTTTTATCCGGCATTCCAACGATTACCGATACTGCCTGATCGCGCTCGAAGCGATCCATGCATTTCTGGATCGTATCCTCATGAATCACTACATCTGAATCAATAAAGACAAGGATTTCTCCGGTGGAGTTTTTAGCGCCGGTATTTCTGGCTGTGGCGGTTCCCTGATTCTCGCTATGCTCGACTACGGTGATGCCGTTTGACCTGAGGAATTCTACGGAGTCGTCAGTGCTGCAATCGTCGACGACCACGATCTCGTCCGGCGGATAAAGGGATTCCCGGATCGATTTGATGCATTCCAGGACCTCTTCCCCTCTTCCAAAATTGGGAATTACCACACTGACTGTTAGTTTTCTTTTCATGGCTTGGATGAATAAAAGCTGGATTGTGAACCCGGGCCCCGTCCCGACGTGCTTCGCAGTATGCAGGTCTTCCTGCCGTTAAAAACAGTTAATACCACCTGTAGAGAGTATACTAGTGCGCCTCTAAGCTAGCCAATGGAAGAATAATAGCTGGATTCGCCCACCTAACCATACGAACATGGCTTATTTGACTAATTTCATTGTCTACCTCATAATAATCCATACCTGCGGAGGTATTTCTGGCGTTCAAGGAGGAAATATGACCTGGTTGACCATTGTTTTTAGCGCATATTTTTATATTGCCGTCGACATTTTCCTGGTCGGCGTTTTGCTGAAAGTCTGGAAGTACGCTGCCACACCGGCCCCCCTTAAGATCCCGCTTACGCCCGCTCCCAAGACCGGCATCGGCGTCGGCTCGCGCGTGGTGCAGGAGGTCGTCCTTTTCAAGAGCCTCTTCAAGAGCAACAAGCTCATCTGGGCGGGTGGCTACGTCTTCCATCTGGCCGGCCTCTTTGTCTTCATGAAGCACCTGAGATTTCTTTTCCCCGCGACTCCCGCCTTTTTTGACAATCTGGTGAATTTTGACCTTTATACCGGATTTATTCTGCTATCGGCCCTGGCTTTCCTGTTTATCCTGCGGCTGGTCATCGACAGGCATTTCTATATTTCAGTCTTCAACGACTATCTGTTGCTGGGCCTGCTGATGTGCATCGCCACCACCGGGCTTCTCTCCAGGTTCTGGGAGGGCGGCGGCGTCAGGGCGGATCTTCCTGACATCAAGATGTTCGTTGGCGGCCTGTTCACGTTCAATCCCGGGACCGTTCCCGGCAACAGGCTGTTCCTGATCCATTTCAGCCTGGTGATGTTGCTGCTGATCTACTTCCCCTTCAGCAAGCTTATCCACGCGGTCGGAATCTTCTTCAGCCCGACGCGTAACCAGATTGATAATTCCAGGAAAAAGCGCTGGGGCCCCTGGACGGTCAAGAACCCCCGCCGGGCCAAGTCTCAGGATCCGGTGCCGGCTCCGCATGCGCTCATCGTCGGCAAAGAGTCTCCTGACCCCTAGGAGAACTTGGCAAATAATAAGATCTGTAGTGGTGAGAGGATAAACAATGGCTGAAAAAACCGTCGAAAAGACACCTGCAGAGATAGTCTCCGCGTCAACCCCAAACAAGGATTTCAAGGCTCCGGAACTAACCGGCGAAGTCTTCATGCCCCGTGTCGAGGAAGGCCTGATCGTCAAGGGTGTGACCGCCGACGTAAAACCTTACATGGCAAAGCCGGAGATCCAGGCCAAACTGGGTTTTCCGGAAACGCTGGTAGACAACTGGGAGGAAGCCGCCGTCCGCAAGCTGGGCGAGCTGCTGGAGAAGTACAAGTCCCTGCAGGTCTACCTCGACACCTGTGTCAGGTGCGGCTCCTGCACCGACAAGTGCCAGTTCTACCTCGGCACCGGCGATCCCAACAACATGCCGGTGGCCCGGGCCGAGCTCCTGCGCAAGGTATACAAGAAGTATTTCACCACTGAGGGCAAGCTCTTCGGCAAGCTGGCCGGGGCGCACAGGCTGGACCTGAACGTCCTCGGCGAGTGGTATGCCTACTTCCACCAGTGCTCGCAGTGCCGCCGCTGTTCGGTTTTCTGCCCTTACGGTATCGACACCGCCGAGATCTCGATGGCGGCCCGGGAGATAATGGACAGCATTGGCCTGGGGCAGAAATATGTGAACGAGATCATCGGCAAGGTCCATACAGTCGGCAACAATCTGGGCATGAACCCCAAGGCGCTGAAAGCGACGCTTGAATCCACCGAGGAAGATCTCGAGGAAGAGACCGGCCAGAAGATCCGCCTGCCTCTGGATGAGGTCGGCGCCGAGGTGCTGATGGTCACGCCCTCGGCTGACTTCTTTGCTTCACCGCATGTCGAATCGCTGCTCGGTTACGCCAAAGTGTTCCACCAGGCGGGCATCAGCTGGACCTTCAGCACCGCCGCTTCCGAGGCCGGCAACTTCGGCATGTTCATTGGTAACTACGGCCAGATGCAGAAGGTGGCCTCACGCGTCTCCGACGCCATCCGCGAGATCAAGCCCAAGCGCCTGGTCGTCGGCGAGTGCGGGCATGCCTGGCGCGTGGCTTATTCATTCTGGAACACCCTGATCGGGCCCTTCGACACACTGGACCCGAAGTATCCCTCGCCGCAGCACATCTGCGAGTTCACCCTCGACCTGGTGAATCGTGGGGCCATCAAGCTGGACAAGTCGGCCAATGATGATCTCACCGTCACCTTCCATGACTCATGCAACGTGGCCCGGGGATCGGCGATGGGCGACAAGCCCGGCGGGCAGTTCACCATTCCCAGGGATCTGATCAGGGCGTCGTGCAACAAGTTCGTGGACATGGACAAGGACACCATCCATGAGAAGACTTTCTGTTGCGGCGGCGGCGGCGGACTGCTGAGCGACGAGATCCTGCAGATAAGGATCCAGGGCGCCATGCCCCGCATGCAGGCGCTGCACAGTGTCATGGAAAGCGACGGAGTCAACTTCATGGCGCTGATCTGCGCCATCTGCAAGGCTCAATTCACAAAAATCATGCCCAAGTATGGAGTGCCAATGACAACGGCGGGAGGCGTGCACCAGTTGGTCGCCAGGGCTATAGAACTGGGAGCTAAAGCATGAGCATGAGACTGAAGGCAATCATCGTCCTGATCATATTCGCGGCTATTCTTTACCTGCCGTTTTCCGTCTACGCCGGCAGCGGGCACTTCTTCAACGGCGATCCCAGCCCGATATCGGTGAGCGCATCCGCGCAGCAGTACAGCGCCATCATGGATCAGTATGCGGCCAATCTACCCAAGCCGCTGCTTCCCAACGGCGCAGTCGATCTCAGCTACATGCGCAATCACATGAACATACTCAAGCAGCCGGGACAGAGCACCAAGCAGTGCGAGTCCTGCCACACCGACCGGACCAATTTCTGCGACAAGTGCCATAACTACGTTGGCATCAGTCCCACGATAGATTACTAGCCGGCGCTTCTAGGGCGAGAATGTCGCCTCGATAGTCGCGTGGTCGAGTATCTCCTCGGCATAGCGGGACGCAAAACTGCTTCTGGTCAACCTGATTCCCCCGGGCACTGCGGCCGCTCCCGGCCTGAGCGCAAAGACAGTCAGCTTGTATGAATGGGGACGGGGAGGGCAGGGACCGGCATAGCCGGCCTGGCCGTTATAAGTCAATCCTTCCGTGGCTTTGATTTCTTCCGCGCCCTGGCCCTCCCGCAGGCCTTTCACGGAAGCGGGAATATTGAAGAGCGCCCAGTGAACGCAGGCGTCGTCCCCGCTGCCGCAGGGCGGGTTCTCATCGTCCATCACCAGGGCAAATGAGCCGGTGCCGTCGGGCTGTCCCTGCCAGGAGACCTGCGGCGAAAGGTTGCCGCCACCCTTGGCAGTGCAGGCAGACTCACGCGGGATTCGGCCGCCGTCCGGGAAAGTTTCGCTGGTAAGTCTCATCATCTTCAGTTTCGACCTCCCAGATGTTAGTAGTCTAATCTCTAGTCTAATCTCTAGTCTTGCCGTTATCGCCGCGTTTGAACCGTGCCGCATCCGGCCAATAAAAGCCTGTGGCCACTTTGTGGACAATCGGGCACTCGACCCATACTCTGGATGAATTCATCGCCCTGCTAAGGAATGCTGGCATGCAGCGAGTCGCCGACGTGCGCTCGGTTCCGCGGTCGCGCCGTGTGCCCTGGTTCAACAAGGAATCTCTGGTGGACAGCCTGCCGGCGGCCGGAATCGCTTACATACACACGAAAAACTTGGGGGGATGGCGCAAGCCGCGCCCGGACTCCATCAACACCGGCTGGCGCAACGCAGGCTTCCGTGGCTATGCCGACTACATGCAGTCAGAAGAATTTACTTTAGCGGCGGCGGAGCTGGCGGAGCTGGCGAAGAAGAAGCCTACGGCAGTCATGTGCGCTGAAGCGGTCCCCTTCCGTTGCCACCGCTCTCTCATCGCCGATTTCTTCACAGCCCGGGGTTATGAGGTGCTGCACATCTTTCCTGACGGCAGGATGGAGCTCCACGTGATGACGCCATTTGCAGTTGTCCGCCAGGGAAAGATCACCTATCCTCTTTGACAAACCCGGAATGGTCGGAAGACCATTCCGGATCCGTTCCTTGACCGGGAAAATTTGCCTCCAGCCGGCAATTCCCCTATAGTTATATCAGCCCGTGAAGATGCGGGTGTTAATTTGGTTAGCAGTACTTGGCTGAACGTTCTGGACGTAATTCGAGTGCTCCTACCACAGGATCAGCGGGAAGGAGGAATTACCTTGCCAGAAGGAACAGTCAAATGGTTCTCCGATCAAAAAGGTTTCGGCTTTATAGAGCAGGAGAACGGCAACGATCTCTTCGTGCACTTTTCTCAGATTCAGGGAGACGGTTTTAAAACCCTCTCTGAGGGACAGAAAGAGACTTTCGAAGCCGCCGAAGGCCCTAAGGGTCCCCAGGCTACGAACGTAACGCCGATAAGCTAGGAACTCGTTTTCCAAATGAGGAATCCAAAGGGGGCCCTCCGGAAGGGGGGCTCTTTTTCGTGATACGCAAAAGTAATGAAGGTAATTATGAGGATTAACAAGTTGCAGGAACTGAAGATCGGGGAACTCAGGGCGAGGATACCCATCATCCAGGGAGGCATGGGTGTCGGTATATCGCTCGCGGGTCTGGCGGCAGCCGTAGCCAACGAGGGCGGCATCGGCGTCATCGCCGCCGCCGGCATCGGCATGACCGAATCCGATTTCTTCTCAAACTATCTGGGCTCGAACGTCCGCGCCATCAGAAATCAGATCCGCGAGGCGCGGGAACATACCAAGGGAATCCTTGGCGTCAACATCATGGTCGCCCTGTCCAATTACGCCGACATGGTCAAGACATCCGTTTCCGAAGGTATCGACATCATCTTCTCCGGCGGCGGCCTGCCTCTGGATCTGCCGCAGCTGCTTAACGGCAACGTGAAGACGAAGCTGGTGCCGATCGTTTCTTCCGGCCGCGCCGCCCGCATCATCTGCAAGCGTTGGAGCGAGCGCCACAACCGCCTTCCGGACGCGATTGTGGTTGAGGGGCCGATGGCGGGAGGACACCTGGGCTTCAGGCCTGAGGACATCGATGACGCCGGCCACACGCTGGAGAATCTGGTACCGGAAGTAATATCTGAGATCAAACCCTTCATCGCCAAGCACGGCATCGACATTCCCGTGATCGCTGCCGGCGGGGTCTATACCGGCGAGGACATAGCTCGCTTCATCCACCTTGGCGCCGCCGGGGTGCAGCTGGGCACCCGCTTCGTCACCACCCATGAGTGCAACGCCTCCAACGAATTCAAGCAGGCCTACATCGATTCCGCCGAGGAGGACATCGTCGTTATCAACAGCCCGGTGGGCATGCCGGGACGGGCGATCCGAAACAAGTTTCTCGACGACGTCAGTGAAGGCAAGAAGAAGCCGTACAAATGCCCGTACCACTGCATCCGCACCTGCGACTATGAAGAAAGCCCGTACTGCATCTTCTTCGCGCTGGTCAATGCCCAGCGCGGCCTGCTCAAGCATGGTTTTGCTTTCGCCGGTTCCAACGCCTGGCGCGCGACCGAGATCATCTCGGTGCACGAACTGATGACGTCCCTGATACGGGAATACGAAACCGCCGAGGCCGCATCCGCAGAGTCGGAGGCCGCCGGCACGGCGGATAAATCGGAGGCTGAAGACGCCGGTCCGGCCCGCCTGACGGGTTGACCCGCATAAAATAGTAGTGCGCCATCCGAACCCACCTCAGATGGCGCAAGGTTCTTATTCCCCCGCGCCGGCCGGCTAAACACTTTCTTCGCCGCAGGCGCTTTTGAATCAACCTCATCCGTTCTTCCGGCTCGAATGCCCTCTGTCTTCGTTTCAGCTACTCTCCAAACGGGAATGTCCAAACTAGAAACCCCCGCGATATGCGGTTACAGGATGTATCTGCGATCGCGTGATGCTTCGGGTGAAAGATAAAGCTTTTAAGGAGATGATCGCGATGGCAGTCACAACAACAATTCTTAACATCCTACCCGGGAAGACAAGCGAGTTCATCGATTTCATATGCGATGTCAGGGCGGGGCGTGTCGAAGAGCATGGCGTTTCGCGCAATCGCGTGGGGCTCGAAGTGGAACGGGCATGGCTCGAGCCGACGGCCTCCGGCGACGTGATTATCATGTATTACGAGGGCCAGGATCCGGCGAAGTCGATGAGGATGCTGGAAGAATCGACGGAAGATTACGACCTCTGGTATCGTGACCGGCTTCACGATATCACCGGAGTCGACTTCTGCAAGGCTGACGCCGTCGCGCTGGGGGACCTTGTCTTTGAATCGCCGCGTCTGGATCGCGAAGGGCCTGATGTCCCATACGCCACCGTTATCCCTATCCAGCCGGGCCTCAAGGGCAAGTGGCGCCAGTGGCTGGATGAACTGCTGGCCTCGCGCGAGAATGAATACCGCAGCTATCAGGAGCGGTACGGTCTCAGCATCGAGAAGCTCTTCGTCGTGCGCACTGCCGACGGCCCCGCCGGTGTTCTTTACGCCGAGGGGGAAGATCCCGCCGGCGCCATGGCCAGGTTCGCGCGCTCGCACCAGCCCTTCGATGCCTGGATGCGGGAGGAGATGCTCTATCTCAACGGCATCGACTTCGTCCGCCGCCAGACGGCGCCGGCCCCCGAGCTGATGCTCGACTGGAAAGCGAAGAGGAGGAAGGCTGCGGCGTAAGGCTGCGATGGAGGGGCGCGGCGCAAGATAAGCAGTCTGGAGGAAAAACGCGCCGTCCGATGAGAAAAAATGATTGCGGGTTTCATTTTTTCTCATGGATGAGATAATAAGGCACTGCTACAGGGAGGCAGGCATGGACTGTTTTCTTTGTAAATACTGCAAGGCCGTCACCAATTCTCCGTTAGTCGCTCCTTGTGAAGAATCGCCTACGGGCGCGCATGAATGGGTCACGGGCGACCAGCTGGCAGAGGAGCTCCAGATGGACTGGGATCGCGATCCCGAGGAGCTTGCTTCAGCCGCCAGCGAGAACTAGGGCTGATCCATACCGCTTTTTTCCATTGCTTCCAGGCCGGCGACGATATCCAGGATCTCGGAAGTTATCTCGCTCTGCCGCTGCTCGTTGAATTCATGGCGAAGATCGTCAAGGAAGTCAGCGACGTTGCTCTCCGCTACCTGCATCGCCACCAGCCGGCTGGCATTCTCACTCACCAGTGATTCCACAAAAGCCTGTTCCAGAGAAGCACGGATATACTGGCGTATCAAAGCGGCCAGCAGCCGGTTCCGGTCCATGGTGAAGACCGGCAGCGAACTCGATGGCCATTCCCGGTCACGCAGATGCCTGAGGCTGCCCAGATCCAGTGGATAAAGGAGGCTGGTATTCAGGACGTTGTGAGCACCGGTCAGGGATTTATGATGGAAGAGCAGTATCTGGCCGCATTCTCCGCGCTGCTGCATCTCCCCGAAGTACAAAAACAGCGCCTGGACAGTCTGCCTCATCGCCTTTACCGAACCCTCGATGACAAACTTCTTCTGAACCGGCTCGCGAGCCGCCTTCAGCCGGTATGAGACATGATCGCCCAGCGCCAGCAGCGACCGGTCTTCGCGGGCGATGCCCATTGCCGTCAGCTGCTCGAGGGCATAGCTGGCGACACTCTCGTTGAATTGCCCGGATAGCCCCTGCTCGGAGCCGAAAACCACGGCGCAAGTGTGCGTTGCGGGCCTGTTTTCAATCGCTGATTCCGGGCCGGCCTTCCCCGCGCTTTTCGGTGCCGGCGTCAGATAGGCAAAAGGATCGTAGGCGGCTTCATCTTCGTTGCCGCTGAAATCAGCCAGCGTTGCCTGCAGGCCGAGGTCCAGGGTGCGCTGGTAATCCTTGAGGGAGGCCAGCGATTTCTCGAACTGGCGGATGCTGACTATCGCCAGCACCTTCATGGCGCTGACCACCGACTGCACATCCTTGGCATTGCCGATCTTGCGTTTCAGGACCTCGAGCGTCTGCATCTATGACGCACCGCCGTCCGGCAGGGCATTCGATTCTGAATCAGGGCTTTCACGTCCCATTTCCAGGGCATTTGCGATCCTGTCGGTGATCGCCTCGATGTCTTTGGGGCTCAGCTCTTCACCGTCGAGTATGCGCTGGCACAGCTCGGGCAGATGCGTTTCGACCTCCACCTCGACCTTTCGCTTGGCGTGAGTTATATCATCAAGCGGCATATTGTCAAAATAGCCGCGGGTAACGGCAAGGAGTATGGCGATCTGTTGCGGCACCGTGCGGGTGCGGAACTGCGATTGCTTGAGCGTCTCGCGCACCCGCCGCCCGCGCTCCAGCGCTGCCCGCGTCTCGTCCTCGAGGTTGGTGCCGAAGCGGGAGAAGGTCTCCAGTTCCTCGAACTGTGAAAAAGACAGGCGCAGGTCGGGAGCGACCGCCTTGTAGGCAGGCAGCTGCGCCTTGCCGCCCACACGCGAGACCGAGCGGCCGACATCCACCGCCGGCAGCACTCCTTCCTGATACCTTTCTGGCGAGAAGTAGACCTGCCCGTCGGTGATGGATATAAGATTGGTGGGAATATAAGCGGCGATATTCTGCGCCTCGGTCTCGACGATCGGCAGCGCCGTGAGCGAGCCGCCGCCGAGATCGGCGCTAAGGTGCGTCGACCGCTCCAGCAACCGTGAATGGATATAGAAGATGTCGCCGGGATATGCCTCGCGGGCAGGCGGGCGCCTGAGCAGCAGCGACAGCTCGCGGTAACAGCGGGCATGCTTGGTGAGGTCGTCATAGACCACGAGCACGTCGCGCCCCTTTTCCATGAAATACTCGCCGATCGTCGTCGCCGCATAGGGAGCGGTGAACCTGAGCCCCAGCGAATCCTCGGCCGACGCCACGACGACGATGCTGTTCTCCATGGCGCCGTAATGTTTGAGGTTATCGATCAGCTCGGCCGTGGAGGAGCCGCGCTGTTCGATGGCGCAATAAACACAGATAACGTCTTTATCAACCTGGTTGATTATCGTGTCCAGGGCGATGGCGCTCTTGCCGGTGTGGCGATCGCCGATGAGCAGCTCACGTTGACCGCGGCCTATCGGGATGAGCGCGTCGATCACCTGGATGCCGGTCTGCAGGGGAACGGTCACGGGAGCCCGGTCGATGATCGAGGGCGCGGGCCGCTCGACCGGCCGGCGCTCGGAAAAATTTATGGGCCTGTCTTCGTCCAGAGGCGAGCCCGTGGCGTCGATGACGCGGCCGAGCAGTCCCTCCCCGACCGGCACGTCCACGACGCGGCCGGTGCGGCGGACTTCCTGTCCGGCCTCGATGCCGCCCCGCCTGCCCAAAAGCACGACCGCCACTTCCTTTGGCTCGAGGTTCAGCGCGATACCGAGCTGACCTCCGGCGAAGCGCACGAGTTCCTCAGAACGGACGTTGGGAAGGCCTTCGATGCGGGCGATCCCCTTGCCCACGAAACTGACGGTGCCGGCCTCCCGGAAACCCAGTTCGGCCTCCTGGCCCCGGACGACGCTCTCGACAGTCTCAAAAGTATCTTCGAGGACCTGGTCGAGGTCTTGGCGCGGTTTTTTCTGCCCGGTCAAAGGCCGGCTTCCATGGCTTCCGGTTCGCGGCCGGTAAATGCCCGCGAAAGACTCTCGTCGAGGGTTTCGAGATAATCCTGCAGGCTCCACGCGGCCTTGTAACCGCGAGTCTTGAGTTCGATGCCGCAGATAAGCTTCGGAGTCACTTCGAACCGTACCTGTACGTTCGGGCCCAGGCGCTCATGCACGGCCTGCTCGATGCGGCGGCGCGCGTCTTCATCGATGTCGAAGGCTGTGGTTATGGCCGCTTCAGGTTTAGGCAGGGCAGACTTTTCAGCTTCGTCCGCTTCCAGCCTGCGCAATTCTGACATCTGGGCCGCGACCCGGTCGAGGCCTTCATCCTCCATGCTCCGCAGACGTTTGAGGAAGGAGTCGATGATGAACTGCTCGAGATCGACGTTGGCAAGGTCTGAAAGGACCCGCCTGGTGATGATGTAGACCTGCTCGCCGGCCCGCTGGCGAAGATTGTCAAGAAAGCTCTCTTTTTCGCGGGCGATCGCTTCCTGCCAGGCCGCTTTGCGCGCCTCGACCTCGTCTCGCGCCTCCTTGACCAGTTCGTTGCGCTTTTGGTCGGCGTCCATCTGCGCCTGGGTCAGGAACTCGCCGCGCTGGTCCTCGAGCTCTTCCCGCTCCCGCTTCAGCTCGGCAGCTTCATGCCTGGCTTCACACTCCTTGCGTTCCGCCTCATCGAGTTCCATGGTGATGTGTGTCTCGCGGGCGTCCATGGTCCTGACGATGGGACCGTACAGGAACCGCCGCAGCAGCAGCATCAGCACCACGAAATTGAAGATCTGGGCGATGATTGTAAAGGCGTCGAGCGGCACGATTTCCTATCCCGTCGAGAGCTTGTTCCAGAACGGATTGACAAAAATCAGGATTATCGAGATGACGAAACAATAGATCGCAATCGATTCGATCATAGCCAGGCCGACGAACAGGACTCTTGACAACACGTCCGATTCGTCTGGCTGCTGCGCGATCGATTGCAGCGCTCGCGCCACAGCCCTGCCTTCTGCGAGCGCCGGACCGATGGAGCCGATGGCCATGGTCAGGCCGGCAACCCCCATCGATCCCAGGCCGATGATGGTGGCATTATCCATTTCTCACTCCTTTGCTTGAATGGTTTTTTCTATGGCTGCCGCCATCGCCGCTGACGGAGCCGTTTGACCCATGAACTTCGCCCATGCCTGAAGCGGACGCGATATAGATGGAGGCCAGCACCACGAAGATATATGCCTGGATCTGGCCGATGAGCAGGCCGAAACCCTTCATCACCACCGGCAGCAGAAAGGGCACGACCGCCAGGATCGCGGCGCCGATCATCGATTCGCTCATGATGTTGCCGAACAGCCTGACGGCGAGCGTCAGGGTGCGGGTGAGCTCGGTGAGCAGGTGCATCGGCAGCATCAGCGGCGAGGGCTCGATGAAATGCTTGAGGTAGCCGCGGACGCCGACCTCGGAGATGCTGTAGATCGGAACCGATATGAAGACGCAGATCGCCAGCGCCAGGGTGGTCGATAGCGAACCCGTCGGCGCCTCGAAACCGGGAAGCACGATCAGCAGGTTGGAAAAAGAAATGAAGAGGAACAGGGTGCCGATGAAGGGCAGGTAGCGGCCGATGTGGATGCCGAGGATGTCATGGATGTGGTTGCGCATCACCGTCACCACCGCTTCGAAAATGTTCTGCCAGCGCGACAGCGGCGGGTGGAATTTGAGGTTCCGGGTGGCCAGCCAGGCCAGAGTCACCACCAGCGCCATCACGACCCAGGTGAACACGATCGTCAGGTTGATATGCACCGGGCCCCAGCTCCACAGGACCGTGCTGTCGGGACTGATGTTGATCACGGCTCATCCTTGCGGATCAGCTGGGGCTTGCCCCAGTAGCGGATCATAACTGTGCGCACGAGGATGAAGGACGTCAGGCAGACCAGCAGCCCTTGCCACTGGCCGGCGCGCGCAACCAGGTAAAATCCCAGAAATGCGGCGGAGAGGCGGCCCAGATAACTGCCGAGCGTGAACAGCGCCGGGTTTCTGGCTGTCATGATCCTGCCAAGGGTCCACCAGAGGCCGCCGAAATATATCGTTCCCAGGCCGATGCCGGCTACCGCCGGCAGAAAGATGTAATCGACGGCGGTCACGTGATGCCCCCCGGAATATTTGATAAATTTCTCATCTGTTTCCCCTTTTACCCTCCAGGCCGGTCTTTTTCCCACCGTTTTCCTTTTTGCGGTTGGTGCGGGAGATCCAGTACCAGGCGTTGAGACAGCCGAGGGTCAGTCCCACGACCATCAGCGTGATGGTCCAGGAGAAGGATGAGGGGTGGTTCTGGTCAAGCCAGTAACCCAGGGCGATGCCTCCCAGCGTCGGCAGCACGATCGACCAGCCGGTGAGGTTATACCGGCCGAAGTCATACCAGAAACGGCTATGGTCGGGTTTTCGGGCGGGCCGGTTCAATCAATCCTCTTTCAGGAACCGGTTGACGAATTCTGATTCCATCCCGGCTACGATCTCGCGGCATCTGGCTTCCTCGCCGTCAGGGGCCATCCGGGATTCCGCCTCGGCGGGGTCGATCTTCCGCCCCGGTGTTTCCCCATAGGCGCTGCGCGTAGCCACGAGCACCTCATCGCCACACTTGACCAGGATGCCTTCGTCGATGGCGAAGGATTCTTCACGGCCGTCCCCGTCTTCCAGGGAAAGGATCCCCGGGATCAGCTCGGAGACGAAGTCGACGTGGTGCGGCAGCAGGCAGAAGTATCCATCCGGGCTTTTGGCCACGACCTTGCTGGCGTCACGGTCGGCGACGATCTTTGCCGGCGCCATCACCTTTAGTCTCATGATCAACTCCTCGTCTGGTCTTGTTCCTCTGGTTTGACGGCCTCATCGATGCTGCCGATCATGTAGAGCGCTTTCTCGGAGTAGTCGGCAAACTCGTCGTCCAGGATCCGCTGGCAGCCGTCCAGGGTCTCTTCAAGGTCGCAGAACCTGCCCGGATGCCCGGTGAACTGCTCGGTCATGAAAAAAGGTTGGGTGAGGAAGCGCTCCAGCCGGCGTGCCCGGTGCACCGTGCGCTGGTTCTCCTGCGACAGCTCCTCGAGTCCCAGCATGGCGATTATGTCCTTGAGCTCTTCGTATTCCTGCAGTGTCCGTCTGATCGCCCGCGCGATGCGGTAATGTTTTTCGCCGACGATTCCTGGATTGAGCATGTTCGACTGCGACTGCAGCGGATCGACCGCGGGGTAAAGTCCCTGGCTGGCCCGCTGGCGGGAGAGCACGATGGAGGCGGAAAGGTGGCTGAAGGTATGGACCGCAGCCGGATCGGTGAAATCGTCCGCCGGCACATAAACGGCCTGGATGGAAGTGATGGCTCCGGACCGGGTGTTGCAGATGCGCTCTTCGAGCTCGGCCAGCTCGGTCGCGAGCGTGGGCTGATAGCCGACGCGCGAGGGCAGCTGCCCCATGAGCCCTGAGACCTCCGCGCCTGCCTGGATGAAGCGGAAGACATTGTCGATCAGCAGCAGCACATCCTGCAGGGCGTCATCGCGGAAATATTCGGCCATGGTCAGCGCCGCATGGCCGACGCGGAACCTGGCGCCGGGCTGCTCGTTCATCTGGCTGAAGATGAGGATGGCGTTGTCGAGTACGCCGGTCTCCTGGACCTCGCGGTATAGTTCCTCGCCTTCGCGCGATCGCTCGCCGATGCCGCAAAAGATGCTGACGCCCTCGTGCTTGCTGGCCATGTTATGGATAGTCTCCATTATCAACACGGTCTTGCCCACGCCGGCGCCGCCGAAGAGACCGGTCTTGCCTCCCAGCTCCATCGGCGCCAGCACATCGATTACCTTGATGCCCGTAGCGAATATCTCCGACTTGGTCGACTGCCGCGACAGCGGCACCGGTTCCTGATGGATGGGGCGCACCTCCATGTCGGGCAGGGGCGCCTTCTTGTCGATCGGCTCGCCGAATACATTGAAGACCCGGCCGAGCAGCTCCTTGCCGACAGGCACCTCCAGCGGCCGGCCGGTATCCACGACCGGCGCTCCCCGGGGAAGGCCTCGTGCCGGCGTCAGGGCGATTCCCCGGACGACTCTCGAGCTCAGGTGCGTGCCGACCTCGACGATCACCTCGCCTTTCTCACCGGCGCGCAGCTCGTGATTGATCTCCGGCAGCTTGCGCTGGAACATCACATCGACAACGCTGCCGCGGACAGAAACTACGGTGCCCTGGTTGGGCTGATCCATCGATCGAATCCCCAGTCGGTAAAAAAGCAGGCTGAAACCGGGCTTGGGGCCCGGTCTTGGAAAGGCGGCTGTGGGCCGTCGTTCATACATTCCCTGGAAAAGGGCGGGACTAACCTGCCAGAAGTTGAAAATATTCTTCAATGCTGTAGAATCGCGTGGGGGATACCCCGAATGCTTTTTGCCGGACGCCATCGTTTCCCCAGGACGGCAATCACTATCCATTGGTCAGATCATTGCGCGAATCGCGCCGCACCATATCGGCATATCTATCGAGGCGAAGCGGCCTGCTCGCCGCCGCGGTCCTGGCAGTGGCGCTATTGCTCGCGCCGGCCGCCTCTGCCGCCGGCTCCCCGGTCTTCAAACTCGGAGTCGTTCTCGATTCACCGGACAGCCTGGGAGGTTTCGAGGCCGACGCCGGCCGCCGCGCCGACATCTTTCTCTGGTACCAGTCAATCGATGAGGATTTTGACGGCGCCACTCTTGCTGGCCTGGCCTCGGGCGGGCGGATCATACAGCTCTCGTGGGAACCCATCCCCGGCAACAAAGCCATCAATCCTGCAGATTATCAACTGAAAAAATTTGCCCGGGGCGATTTCGATACCGATCTTCGCCGCTGGGCGCGCGAAATGCGTGACTTCGGTTATCCGGTAATAATCAGGCCGATGTGCGAGATGAACGGGAACTGGACCCTGTGGTCCGGTGTCACGAACGGCAATACTCCCGCGGATTACATTGCCGCCTGGCGGCACATGCACGACGTCTTTATCGCCGAGGGCGCAAGGAATGTGGCATGGGACTGGTCGCCCAACCGGGACGGGTCTACTGCTGACGCTGTCAACACCTTCAACAACTATTATCCTGGAGATGCGTACGTCGATTACGTTGGGTTCAGCGGCTACAACTGGGGCACCATGTACAACTCTTCCGCCTGGGTCTCCTCCTGGCAGAGCTTCGAAGAGGTCTTCGGCTACAGTTATGACGTCATGGCGGCGCGCACCAACAAGCCGATCATGCTGTCGGAATCTGCCAGCACTGAGCTTGGCGGGGACAAGGCTGCCTGGATCACTGACGCATTCGATCAGCTTCCGGTGAGATTTCCCAGGGTCGTGAGCCTGACCTGGTTCAATCTCATAAAGGAGACAGACTGGCGGATCGAAAGCAGCGCCGCCAGCCAGCAGGCTTTCAGCGCCGGCATCAGGAAACTGGATCTCAATTCGGGGTTATGCGGCATGCCCGAAATGCAGCTGAACCGCAAGGCGAGTTTCTGGGCTAATTATTACGACTACGTCAACAGGGTGCTGTCGGTTGATTTCAATCTCGACAACACCGGCTCTAACGATGCTTTCAACATCGTCGTCGATGGAAGCTCGAGCTCCGGGGGAGTATCGCTGGCATCGGGCCTGCCGGTGACGGTGGGCGATGTGGCTGCGGGCGGAGAGTCGCTGCTGCGTATGAAATACGCGGTTCCGGGGGGCGGAGGCTCGTTTTTCACCTCGACCTTTGCTACGGCCGAGGATCGTTGCGGCCTGATCTACCGCTACTCCCGCACCAGCTCCTGGAACTAAAGCTTCGCGCGCTACACTCCTCGGCGTTCGCCTCACCAGTACCTAAGCGCCGCCTATTCATACCTGAGCGCCTCGGCGGGATAAACCCTTGAAGCCTGACGTGCCGGCAGATATGTGGTGAGGAGCGAAGCAGCATAGGCCAGCACCGCGATAAAGATGACGTTGGTCCAGGGCACCTTGAAGGTCAGCCCCTCGATCTGCCCCGACATGAAATCCATCACCGAGTAGCATAAGGAAAGCCCCAGAGCGGTGCCGATGGCGATGCCCAGGATAGCCACGAACGACGATTCCAGCAGGAAAGCCCGCTGCACCATGCTGCGCCTGAAGCCGATCGCGCGCAACATGCCGATCTGTTGCCGTCGCTCGACCACCGCCCGCGCCGCGATCACACCAAGTGCGGCGATGCCCACAACCAGGCCCAGCCCCATGAAGCCGGTGAGCAGGTTGTTGATCATGGTCATGGCCCGCATCGAAGAGCGGATAGTCTCCTCGATGACGTTGGTGGTCATGCCATTGGTGTAAAAGGTCCGTTGCAGTCCCCTTGAAGCCTCGCCGACATTTACCCCCGGCGCCGTCTTGAACCAGAACGAAGTCGGCGGGACCGGCCGCGACGACATCCCCGCAATGGTGTCCTGAGACGTGAAGATTCCCATCTGCGCGTAAAAAGCCAGCGGTTCGATGACGCCGATCACCTTGAGCTGCGACACCTTGCCGCTTGCCGGGTCCTTGACCTCGATGAACAGATTATCCGGCAGCTGCGAGTCTTCCTGGTAGACACCGCTCATCAGGAAACGGACCTCGGGGCCGCCCTGCTGGAAATTACTCTTGGATGGCAGCAGGCTGGTGTGAACGACCGCCAGCCCCGGCTGGTTCTTGACCGCCTGCCAGACCTCGGCGTCGGTCTTGTATGCCGCGTCTTTTATCTTGAAGCCGTAGTTGATGTTATCCAGGTATCCTGCGTCAGCTCCCTGTAAGACGAACTGTGACCAGTCCTGGTTGGGCGCTCCCTGCTGTCTGATCTCGGCGCCCGCGGAAGCGAGGCTGCCGACGGCGGTGAAATCATTTGGGCTGACGCCATCACCCTGAGCCGCTATGGTCCCGGACGCATCGCGAACGGGATTGGCGTAGCCGGTCATTCCCTGGATATCAAAACCGCCCGAGACACGGGGGATGTCGTCATATAACGACGAGATCGAGAGCATCATCGCCGCCATGAAGGTCATGGTGAAGATGATCAGTGAGAACATCGCCAGGGCCATACCGGTGCGGAAACGCGTTCGCATCGGATAGTTGACCGAGATCTTCAGTATAGGCGGCAGGCTCTTGATCCGCCCGAAGACGGCGACGATCGCCGCCAGCAGGATGTCGGAATTGTACATGACCGTCCAGATGGCCCCCGCCACTACGGCGATACCGGACAGGATGAACATCTCCATGCCGGCGTTCATTCCCTCAGGAATGAACCAGAAGATCTTGTGGATCCATTTTTCCGGCATCAGCCACCAGAACAGCAGGCCCATGCCGGCGACGGAGAAGGCGATGCGGTCCGGCAGGCGGAAATAGCGCAGCAGGAAGGGAACGCCGACGATGCCGAGGGAGACTCCCAGCATGAACGGGCCTGCCTGGTTCGATTTGAGTCCGGCAATGGTGATCAGCACGCCAAAGGCGATCATGCCGATGCTGGCCGCCAGCCATCGTTTGCGCCGACCGCTTTTTTGTGGTTCGGGGATGTCGCGGATGGCGCGCACGATATTGATGCGTCCCGCGCGCCAGGCTGAGATCACGACTATCACATATGTGGCGATCATTCCCATGGAATAAGAGATGATCAGGCTCTTGATGTTAAAGCTGAAGGAAAAGCTGAATTCCTCGAAGCTGCCAAAGGCGCTGGCAAGGATCTGCACCATGGCCCAGCCGACGACGATGCCCAGGATCGCGCCCACGGCCGCCGCCAGCGCCGAGTAAACGACTCCTTCGAAGGCGAACACCTTCAGGACGTCACGGCGCTTTGAACCCATCGCCCGCATGACGCCGAGTTCGGTCTTGCGCTCGGCAGCGAGCATCACGAATATCAGGAAGATCAAAAGGATGCCGGCCACCATCGAGAACTCGCCGAAGAGCAGGAAGATGCTGGTGAAACTGCTGGAGGCCTGCTCGGCCATATCCAGGGCTTTCTGCTTGACCGGCTGGACCTCCAGATTGGTGCCGGCGACCACGGGGTCGAGCGCCGAGGTGACGGCGCCGGTCTTGTCGATACCCTCGAACAGGCCGCCCTGGTTGGAGATCAGAACCATGTTGAACATTCCCGGCGTTTCCGTCAGCTGCTGCGCCGACGCCGCCGGCACGACCATCGATTCGCCGACCTCGCCCGACTTGCCGCCGCTGTCATAGATGTCCGCGACAGTGAACTGCTGCGGGCCGGTTGATGAAAACAGCTGGACTTTGTCGCCGGGGCCCACATCAAGCTTTTGGGCGGCCCGGGTGTTGAGGAAGGCAGTGCCGGGCGCCAGCGATCCGACCTGGAGCTCCTGCCCTGAGGCTGTCTTCAGCGGCTCGGTCTGCCGCGCGTAATCCTGTTCGACGCCAAGCACCCTGATCTGTGGCAAGGTCTGTTTGCTGTCCGGCGACACGGCGGGAAAGTTTTCACTGACTATGGGAGCGACGCCATCGACAAGGCCCGCGGGCTCAACAGCGCTCTTGATCCTGGTGATGGTGTCAGGACCAAAATACTCACCATTGGTCTGCGCCTTGCCGGTCTGGTTCATCATGTGGTCTTCCTGACCGGAGACAGCTTTGGCCTGGACGACTTCATCGATCGGTCCCAGCTGGTCGAGCGCGCTCTTGCGGATGGAATAGTTCATGGTATCGCCGGTGGAGAGGGCGGAGGAGAACAGCAGCGTGGTCAGCATCAGCCCCAGGACGATCAGGGTCGTCTGCGCCGGCCGGCGGGTGATGTTGCGAACGCCCATCTTGAAGAGGACGGGATTGCGCAGCGAAGCGATGATGATGACGACGGCTCCGATCGCCAGAACGATCAGCAGGCCGGCGAGCATGTTATTTATTGGTACCCCGAAAAGCTTTTCCATTTTTCGCCGCGCCTACAGCTTGTTGTCGGATGACGCCGGCGAGATGGTGCCGCCGTTTGCCAGATCGTGTTCGATGAGGCCGTCGCGCATGTGTACGATGCGGTCGGCGCGGGCGCCTACCTCATCGCTGTGGGTGACCAGGACGAATGTCTGCCCGTGATCCTTGTTGAGGTTGCACAGCAGGTCCATGATCTGGTCCTGGTTCTCGCTGTCGAGATTACCGGTGGGCTCGTCGCACCAGACGATCGCCGGATCGTTGACCAGAGCGCGGGCGATGGCGACCCGCTGCTGCTGGCCGCCGGAGATCTCCGCGGGGCGTTTGCCCGCCTGGTCTCCCAGCCCGATGGCCTCGACGTAGCGGAGCGCCCGCTTGCGCGCCTCGCCGGGCTTGATGCCCGCGACCAGCGCCGGCAGCTCGACGTTCTCGACCACGGTCAGCACGGGCAGCAGGTTGAATGTCTGGAAAATGAAGCCCATGTTCGAGGCGCGGAAATCGGTACGGCTGTTGTCGCGCATGCGGTACAGCGCCTCTCCGCGGATCATAACCTCACCCTCTGAGGGCTCGTCGATGCCGGACATGCAATTTAGCAATGTCGTCTTTCCGGAGCCGCTGGGCCCCATGACGGCAACCATCTCGCCGCGGCCCACCTCGAAGTCGATGCCGCGAAGCGCGTGCACCCTGACCTCACCGGTATCGTAGATTTTGTGCAGGTTGGCGATGCTGATTATCAGTTCGCGTTCTCCGTTTCCTGCAGCAACCGCGTTCGCGGCCTCGATCTCAGCCATATCTAGCTCCATGATCATCAACTTGGTATGACACGGGAAGTATAACCGATTTTGGTGAAGGGCAGCGACGCCGCGCGAACTCCGGGGAAGGAATCAGGGGGCTACATGAATCGTTCGAAGCGTTCCTTGCGGGCCTTGCAGATGGGACATACCTCAGGCGGTTGATCGCGGCCGCAAAGATAGCCGCAGACCCGGCAGCGCCATACCGGTTTGCTCAAGGAGGTTTTCGCGGATTCGCCGGCGCCGGATCCGGACTTCTCGGCAGCATCCAGCCTCTGGCTCCGGCGTTGCTCTTCCGGCGGCCGCCTCTCCGGAATCGGCCGGACCTCCTTCTCGCCGCCCAGGATCTCGCCGGTCACATAAAGGGCGCAGTAGCACATGCCATAGTCGCCCAGATCGGGATCGCGGTAATCGCAGGGACAGACGATGTCGAGGTCGTCATCGATATCGCCGGAGGCCAGTCGGCAGGGGCATGAAGGATAGCTGAGACGTTTTTCGTTGACGATCAGCCCGCGGACCAGGTCCAGGGTTGCTTCTTCGTCCGGGTTGAGATGATAGCCCGCCGCCTCGGCGTCGCTGCGCAAACGCTCGTAGTAGCTCCTTACTTCTTCGGTCACTTCCATTTATGCAGCTCTGCCTGGATCTTGTCAGGTTCGTAACCGACGATGCACGTCTCGCCGTTGATGACAACGGTCGGGAAGGTATTGTCAGGGTTCCATTTCTTGATGTCAGCGGTAACTGCTTGCTGCTCGGCCTTATCAAGCAGGTCGACATCGATGAAGTCGTAGGCGGCATGCAGGTCGCCGAGCAACTGCTTGGTCTTGCGGCACCACATGCAGGTGCTGAGCGCATAAAGCATGATGCCGCCCAGATCATCGCCTTCAACGTGTTTTAACATCGATCTTCGTCCTCCCTAATGGGCGTCGTCGCCCTCGGCAGGCCTTTCGGTCTCGGGAAGGCCTTCTATGTCACGGCGAGTAAGGTACCTGCTGTAGTTATCCTGCAGGGCATCGAGCAGATGGGGCATGAACTCGTGGCTGACCATTATCCGGGCCACGACCACAGCCGGAATATTGCCGGCGGGGTCCTGTCCGGCGAAGTCGGCGTTGGCGAAGTCGATGGAGAACTCGAACTCGGAATGATTTACTCTGGCCATGTTGGCGTAGACGCCGCGCTGGATGTCGGCGGGCACCTGAACCTTTACCTGCGGCCCCGGATTGTTGAAGCTTTCGCTGTCTTCGTGCATCGGTCACTCCTTTTGATGGCCTGCTGTCCCGCTTACAATATCAGGAACAAAACCGCCGGTGCGCTCTTTTACTATCAAAAAAGTCGGATTTCTAAAGGTTCATCTGAGCGAGTCGATAATTGTTTTGAAAGACCCAATTACAGGACAGGAGGCGAACGCCTCCGCCCTAAAAGGGAGCCCGTAGGTAGTGAGTTTAGCCTCCCCCCACCTGCGGGCTCATCTTTTTTCCCCGAAAGACCACCTTACAAACCTGTTACCTTCCTTTGCTTGTTGCTTTTCATGGCAAAAGCTATAATTAAGCCACATTGGCGCGACCCTGCCAGCCTCTCGAATCATTTATTCCCTTGTTGGACTTTGCGAAACGGCTGACAGCATATGGAGATAATCTGTGACCAGTAACAATACCGACGTGGCGGTGATCGGCGCGGGTCCGGCCGGTCTGAGCGCCGCGTTCGTTTTAAGTGAAAACAAAAAAAGCACCGTCGTCCTGGAGATGAGCGATCAGGTCGGCGGCATCTCCCGCACCATCGAGCGCGACGGTTTCCGCTTCGACATCGGCGGCCATCGTTTCTTTACCAAGGATGAAGAAGTAGACAAGTTCTTCCGCGACATCCTGGGCGATGAGGCGATCTGGGTCAGCCGTTCCAGCAAGATCTTCTATCTCGAGAAATTCTTTGATTACCCTTTGAAGCCGGCTAATGCCCTGTTCGGTATGGGCGTAGGCACTACCGCCAAATGCCTGGGCAACTATGGTTACGTCAAGGTGAGGAATGTCTTTGGCAAACCGCAGATAGTCTCCTTTGAAGACTGGGTCAGCAACGAGTTCGGCCGCGAGCTGTTCAAGCGCTTCTTCAAGAATTATACGGAGAAAGTCTGGGGCATCGACTGTAGCCAGATCGAGGCCGAATGGGCCACGCAGCGCATCAAGGGCTTATCTCTGCGAGTGGCGGTCAAGGATGCTCTCTTCCCGCAGAAGAACCGCAAGGTGGCGACGCTGATCGACAAGTTTCTCTATCCGCGGCTGGGCATCGGCCGCATCAGCGAGCGGCTGGCTGAGGACGTGGAGATGCACGGTAACGAGGTTCGGATGCGCTCACGGGTTGCGGCCGTTCACCACGAAAACGGCAAGGTGACCTCGCTGGATATCGAGACTCCGGAAGAAAGTTATCAATTGCAGGTCAACAACCTTCTGTCGAGCATGCCGCTGACCGAGCTGGTGCTGGCGATGCGGCCGGAGGCGCCGGCAGACGTCGTCGAGGCGGTGCACAAGCTGCGCTACCGCGATCTGGTCACCGTCAACCTGATGATCGACAAGCCCGAGGTCACCGACCAGACCTGGATCTACATCCATGAACCTGCGATCAAGCTGGGACGGATCCACGAGCCGCGCAACTGGAGCAAGGCCATGGCGCCCGAGGGCAAGAGCTCGATCGTGGCTGAGTATTTCTGTTTTGAGGGTGACGATATCTGGTCAATGGACGATCGGGACCTGATCGATCTGACCGTCAGCGACCTGGACAAGCGTCTCGGTTTCATCAAGATGGAAGATGTGATCGACGCCTTCGTCGTGCGCGTGCCCAAGGCGTATCCCAGTTACGAACTGGGCTACGCGGAGCCGCTCAACAAGATTCGCGAATACATCAGCGGCTTCTCCAACCTGGAGATCATCGGGCGCTACGGCACCTACAAATACAACAACATGGACCATTCCATGAAGACGGGAATCCTGGCGGCGCGCAATGTGCTCGGCGAGTCACATGTAGTCTTGGATGTCAACGCGGAAAAAGAATATCACGAGGAGAAGGTCCTGGAGAAATAGAGCGACCGGTCATCCCCGTATAGGCTGAACCGGCGTCGCCGGTTTTTTTTATTGGCCGCGGCGTGGTAAGGATCGGTTAAAAAATCGTGACGATTGGATGCAACACAGCCTCGGGTTTGACTTTCTCGCGGGTCCTTTCTAACATCATCACTTTAGCGGGTCAGGAAGGTCCGATCCGTTTAAAACAGGTTCATCCGAGGGGTTTGTACATGCTCCGGTCCGTTATTCGGTCCTTTACCCTTAGCCGGGCGCTGGTGGTTCTCTTTGCCGCCTTTGGTTATTTCTTCCTTCCCTCCATCCACGAGGGAATTTCCGCACCCTTGAACTCAGCGCCGCCGTGGTACCTTTCGATCTGGTATCAGTGGGACGCCAACTGGTACATGTCAATCGTCTCCGACGGTTATCACTGGGTGCAGGGAGATCAGTCCAACATGGCGTTTTTTCCGCTGTATCCGCTGACCGTCAAGGCTCTGGGGTGGGTTTTTGGCGGACGCTATCTGCTGGCGGGGCTGGTGCTGTCGAGCTCGTTCATGTTCGGCGGCATGATCTTCCTCTACCGGCTGGTGCGTGATGATTACGGTGACGAGGTCGCCCGCCGGACCGTCTGGCTGCTGGCGATCTTTCCGACATCGATCTTTTTTACCACGCTGTACACCGAGTCGCTGTTCCTCATGACCGCCGTCGCCACTTTTTATTACGCGCGGCGCGGCCGCTGGGCCATGGCCGGGGTCTGGGGGCTGCTGGCTTCGATGACACGAATATCCGGGATTCTGCTGCTGCTGCCGCTGGTGTGGGAATACCTGTCACAGAAGGATTTCTCACTCAGCAGGATCCGGCCGGCGGTGCTCTGGCTGTCACTGGTCCCCGGCGGAATATTCGTCTTCATGACATATCTTTATTTCGGTTATGGCCGGCCTCTGGCCTTTGCCGAAACGCAGGCCACCGGCTGGGGCCACGAACTGACCCCGATCTGGAGCAGCTTCACCCACGACATCTCTTTCCTGGTCAATCAATCAGAGCTATGGGTGATCTATGAGCTGGCTGTCACCCTGTTACTGGGAATTCTCACGGTTGTGGCCGTCAAGAAGCTGCCTGGCTCCTACACTCTATACATGTTGCTCAGCCTGCTGTTCCCGCTGGTCAGCGGCACCACCAAGTCGATGAGCCGCTATGTGCTGGTAGTCTTCCCTTTCTTCATCCTGCTGGCGATGTTCTCCAGGAAGAAGTGGGTTCTGGTTTCCGTTTCGGCGGCGTCCATCCTGCTGCTGGCGGTTTCGACGGCGGCGTTTGTGACCGGCAGGTGGGTGGCGTGAACGGCGTGGCGATGGGAAGGGAGCGAAAGGTCATCGTTCTGTTATGGCTGGCGCTGCTGGCGCAGGGTGTGGTCTTCGCTCTGATCCAGCCGGTCTGGAGCAGGGTTGACGAAGCGCAGCATTTTGATTTCGTGCAATATCTGTCCGAGAACTTTTCCCTGCCGGTGGAAGGCAAGGATTTTGTCTCCAGGCGTGTGGTTGACATCTCGGTGGAATCCAATCAATGGGGCTGGCGGCCCGTGGGCGCTCTCTCGACGCCGGCGTATCTCGATCCGGCTGCCTGGCAACCCTTGCCCGATGGCCTGAACGACCAGGATCAGGAAAAGTGGTTGCGGCGCAATCTCTGGCGTTATGGTTATGAGGCCATGCAACCGCCTCTGTACTATGCGGTCAACGCGCCGCTATATGCGGCCCTGCCGGACGATTCCTTCATCAAGCTATATGGCATGAGGCTGCTGGCGGCCCTGATGGCTTCGGCCATGGTGCCACTGGCCTGGCTGACGGCAAGGGAGATAGATGCCGATGACCGCCTGCTGGTCTATGGGGTCCCGGTAGTGGTGCTGCTGACCCAGGGTTACGCGCTCAATATGTCACAGATCACCAATGACGCACTGGCGGTGCCGCTTTCGGCGGCTGCGGTGCTGCTGCTGTTGAGGATTGCCGGGCGGGGCGTCAACTACAGGCGCAGCCTGGCGGCCGGCGCCCTGATCGGAGCCGCCCTGTTGTCGAAGATGACGGCGATATTCCTGTTGCCGGTGGTGTTGATCGCTATGGGGTTGCTGATCTATTACAAACGCGAGACTGCCCGGCGGGTCCTGGCGCATACGGGAATCATCTATGGAGTCGCCGCGGCTATCATGCTTCCCTGGCTGGCGCACAACATCGCCGTCTACGGCGACGCCACCGGCGCCAGCGCGGCGCGGCCGCTGATGTCTTCCTTCTTCGAATCGCCCCTGGCCAACTTTGGCTCGCTGCGGCTTGACGAGCTTTTGCCCACATTCTGGTTCGGCGAGCCGGTCTTCCCCTTCCCCTTCTGGACTTTCGCCTGGGTGGCGGTGGGCGCGGCGCTATCGGCGGCGATCATGGGGCTGCTTTATTATTACTTACGGGGAGAGGGCGCCATGTCGTTTCCGGCTCGGGGAGCCGCTGCCGACCAGTCAAGGGTCGGGATGGATCTGGTAAGGATCAATTTCGCCGTACTTGCCTTCGTTGTCGGGGCTCTGGTCACGGTGCTAATTCCCTTTGGTTCGGGTATCGGCGGCGTGCCCGGACGTTACCTGTACCCGTTGCTGCCGCTCGGCGCCTTCCTGCTGCTTTTCGGAATCGAAAGGCTGCTCGAGCGGGACCGCGCCCGCTTCATGGTCGAGGCGCTGTTTGTCTGGATGGTAATCTGGGAGTCGTTGAACTTCCTGGCGTTCATCCAGAACCGGGGAGGATGATCCTGGCGGGGCGACCGGCAAATCTCATCGGCGGGCAGCTGTGAGGGTTTCCCCGGTACTGCTCGGTGTGGATGTCGGCGGCACATTCACCGACGCCGTGCTGATCGCGGACGGCATTCTATATCGCGCCAAGCTTCCCACGACCGCGGACCAGGCGGAGGGTGTTTTGTCTGCGGCCGCCGCCGTCCTTGAAAAGGCCGGCCTGGCTCCGGAGCGGGTTACCGGTTTTTCCCACGGAATGACCACGGCGACAAACGCTCTGCTCGAGCGCAAGGGAGCGCTGACCGCTTCTGTGACAACCGAGGGGTTCCGCGATATCCTCGAGATCGGCCGGCAGAACCGTCCGCGTCTTTACGATCTCTGCCCTCAGCGGCCCGAACCCCTGGTTCCCCGCGAATTCAGGTTGACCGTCAGCGAACGGGTGGCGCCCGGCGCTGAAACCGAACCACTGGCCCGCGGCGAGATCGACCGGGTCGCGGAGGATGTGAGCGGGTTGCGTCTGCCGATGAGGGACCCCGAGCCGGATAAGCCGATCGAAGCCCTTGCTGTGTGCCTGCTCTTTTCCTTCCTCGAGCCTGCCCATGAACGGGAGCTTGCCGAGGCGCTGCGCAAGGCGCTGCCGGGCATCCATATATCGATTTCAAGCGAGGTCCTGCCGCAGTTCCGTGAATACGAGCGCTTCAGCACGACGGCTGTGGATGCGTACCTGACACCGGTGGTCGCCCGTTATCTCAAGCGATTGGGGAAGGGAACCGCGGCTGCGGGATTGCCCGCTCCGTGGATAATGCAATCGAGCGGCGGTGTGCTGCCGCTGGAGCAGGCGGTAAGGTCGGCGGCGCCGCTGCTACTGTCGGGGCCGGCGGCCGGCGTCGTCGGAGCCATGTTCGCCGGCGGGCGCAGTCAGGTTGACAATTTGATTGCTTTTGACATGGGCGGCACCAGCACCGATGTCACTCTGGTGCGGGGAGGCGCCGCGGCGGTAACTTCCGAACGTGAGATCGGCGGCGCGCCGGTTGCTCTTCCCATGGTGGATATCCATACGATCGGCGCCGGTGGCGGCTCCATTGCCTGGATCGATGCCGGCGGCGCCCTGCGGGTCGGCCCCGAGAGCGCCGGAGCCCTTCCCGGCCCCGCCTGTTACGGCCGCGGCGGCGAGCAGGCGACGGTTACCGACGCCAATCTCTTCCTCGGCTATCTTGGCGATTGGCTGGGAGCGCCGGCGGGCGGCGGCCTGGCGCTGGTACGCGAAGAGGCTGAGGCGGCGCTGGCGCGCCTGGCAAGGCTGCTCGGGACCGGTATCGAGGAAACAGCGATGGGGATCCGCCGGGTGGCCAACGCCGAGATGGTCAAGGCGCTGAGAGTCATCAGCGTCGAGCGCGGCCACGATCCGCGTAATTTTGTGCTGGTCTCATTCGGCGGCGCCGGGCCGATGCATGGCGCCGACCTGGCGGCTGAACTCGACATCGGCCGCGTGCTGATTCCCGACAGCTGCGGCGTGCTCTCGGCTCTGGGCATGGTCGTCGGCGAGCGCCGGCGCGACTGGGTCCGGACGGTTTACCGTCCCGGGGAATGGGATGACCGGTTCATGCGGCAGGCATTCGAGGAACTTAAGCGCGAAGCCGGAGCGGAATCAGAGGGGACGCGGATCGGGGACGTCCGGCAGGGGATGATGTCGACGGGCGAGAGCCGGCTGGTCCGCCGCGCCGATCTGCGGTATAGAGGCCAGTCCCATGAGCTGACGGTTGATATCGGCGAAGGTTTCTCAAGCGGCGACTTGTCGGCGGCGTTCGAACGCGAACACGAAAAAGTTTACGGTTACCGGGCCGAAGGTGAACCCGTGGAGCTGGTCAACGTCAGGCTTACGGTTTTGACTTCGCTGGTGCGCCCCGAGTTGCAGACCGAGGCGGCGGCGCCGGGCACGTTTGAGCGAAGGCGGGCTTACTTCGATGGCGCCTGGAAGGAAGCTCAGGTCTGGCAGCGCCGGGAAATGGGCGCCGCTGTGATTGCCGGCCCCGCGGTCATCGAGGAAGGCGAAGCGACGACAGTGGTGCCTCCCGGGTGGATGTCAAGCATTGATAACAGTGATAATTTGTGGTTGGAAAGGCGGGAGGCGTGACTCGACGGTTGTTCCAGGTGCGCATCTGCCGGGCGAGTATCTGCCGGGCGAGTATCTGCCAGGTGCGCATCTGCCAGGCGAGGGAATCATGAGCCCGCCGCTCGACCCGATTACTATCCAGGTGATCGAATCGTCGCTGCGCTCGCTCTGCGAGGAGATGGGGGCCGCCCTGATCCGGTCGGCCTATTCCACCAACATCAAGGAGCGGCGTGATTGCTCGACAGCGCTGTTTGACGCCGCCGGCCGCATGATCGCCCAGGCTGAACATATTCCCGTGCACCTGGGAGCGATGCCCGATGCGGTCGGGGCCGTGCTGGCCGAGCGGCCGGAGCCGGGTGACGTCTTCATCCTCAACGATCCCTACCGTGGCGGCACGCACCTGCCGGACATCACCGTGGTGAGCCCCATTTCGATGCCGCTCGTTGGGAGTGGCAGTGAGAGTTCTGCGGCCGGCAGCGGATCGAATGCTGGAGCCGGCAGCGTGGCCGGCAGCGGCCCCGGTGAGATCATAGCCTTCGCCGCCAGCCGGGCGCACCACGCCGACGTTGGCGGCTCCGAGCCCGGCAGCATGCCGGCGGCTTCGCGCACACTCGAAGAGGAGGGCGTGGTGATACCGCCGTCGAGGCTGGTGGCCGCTGGCGTGCCGCAGGAGGAATTTCTCGAAGGGCTGGTCGGCCGGATGCGCCGTCCGGAAGAGCGCCGCGGCGACCTTCGCGCCCAGGTGGGAGCAGGACACATCGCCGAGCGGCGGTTGCTCGAGTTGATCGAGCGGCGCGGCCGCGCCGAAGTGCTGGCCGCCATGGACGCCGCGGTGGCTTATGCGGAGAGGCGGATGCGCCGGGCGATCGCCGGCCTGCCTGATGGCGAATTCAGGGCCGAGGATTACCTTGAGCGCGACGGCCGCGATCTCACCATCGCCGTTACCGTGACGGTGCGCGGCGAAGAGATGCACATCGACTTCGAGGGGACTTCACCACAGGAAGAAGGGAACCTCAACTGCCCTATGGCGGTGACGCGCTCGGCCTGTTATTTCATGTTGCGGGCGGTGACCGATCCGGATATTCCGGCGAACGCCGGCGCGCTGGCGCCGGTCCATATCACCGCCGCGGAGGGGACACTGGTCAATGCCAGGCCGCCGGCTGCCATGGCCGCCGGTAACGTCGAGACTTCGCAGCGGATCGCCGACGCGCTGCTGCTGGCGTTCTCCCAGACGATGCCGCTGCCGGCGCAGGGGCAGGGAACGATGAACAATCTGACGCTGGGAAGCGAGCAGCCCGGAAGTCAGTTCAATTATTACGAGACCATCGGCGGCGGCGCCGGGGCCTGCCCGGGGATGACGGGCTCCAGCGGCATCCATCTGGGCATGACCAATACTCTCAATACCCCGATCGAAGCGCTGGAGATGGCTTTTCCGCTGAGGGTCGAGCGTTACCAGTTCAGGAGCGGTTCCGGAGGCGAGGGGGTCTGGAGCGGTGGCGACGGCGTTGTGCGCTCGATCAAAGTGCTGGCGCCGGCGAGGCTTTCATTATTAAGTGACCGGCGGCGCCACGCTCCGCGTGGCGCCGCCGGAGGAAGTCCGGGAAAACCCGGCCGAAACCTCATAAACGGCAAGGAAGTCGCGGCCAAGCTGACGGTGTCGCTGGCGAAGGGTGATGTCGTTACTGTGGAAACGCCGGGCGGAGGCGGCTACGGCCAGCGCTAAATACGGGTAATAATTTAAGGGACACATTACTTAATTCAAATTAAGTTATGTGTCCCTCTATATTCTAGTAACGCTTCTGGTACTCGTCGCAGTCGGTGACCCGCGGCCTGTCCAGATTGCGGCAGGCGGAGCGCCAGTCGTACTTGCAGGTGGGGCAGAGCGGAATGGCCCGGCCGCCGAAGAGTTTGCGCAGTTTGTTTGTGAGCTTGACGTTCATTTCCTTCTTACTCGTCCTTCTATTGCTTCCATGATTTCCGGCTATTCATCTTCCTCGACGGAAACTTCTTTAGTGACCGGCGTTTTTACGCCTGCCCGAATCATGCCGCCGATGATCTGCCCGGCTACGTCGCTGGTGAAGATGAGCGGTATCGCTTCCCAGCTGATGCCGCTTATCAGCCTCAAGGCGACGATCAGCGGCACCGGCAGATGTACTGCCAGAAACCATTGCCATGAGAACTTTCTGGTTCCCGCCCGGTAGTAACCGAAGGGCAGGTTCAGGACCATGGCTCCGAGGCAGAGCAGCAAAGTCAGCTGTAAATCCATGTTTCTCCATGCTGGGTTAGGGTTCAATATTTACGATAGCAGCCGCAATCAAAGGGTTCAAGGACTTGCCGCACCCGGCAGGATTAAGGAATATGAAGAGGACAAAAGCCCTATGGTATAATTCTGACGATACGGGAAGCTTGAAAACTCTCACAGCATTCCCTAATATTTGCTGTCGCCTTATGCGCGCGGAAACCCGCGGCGCATGATTTTTCTGGAGGAGTGCCCGAGTGGTTAAAGGGGGCGGACTGTAAATCCGTTGGCGACGCCTACGCTGGTTCGAATCCAGCCTCCTCCACCATAACAAGCCCGGTTAGCTCAGTTGGTAGAGCACCTCCATGGTAAGGAGGGGGTCTACGGTTCAAGTCCGTAACCGGGCTCCACCTTTTCACCGGCCGTCGACGGCGCCGGCTTCATGTGGCGGTGTAGCTCAGTTGGTCAGAGCAGCGGAATCATAATCCGCGTGTCGTAGGTTCGAGTCCTACCACCGCTACCAACGTCTGACGCCTCCTTTTTTTGGCTTGGTTGAGACAAAAAGTTTTCGCCAATATCGTAAACCGCTCGCAGGACTCGCACTTGCTGTTTAATTCAAGGATTCTTGGGAAAAATGATGTTGTTTTAATCATTATTAATCGCTATGATTGATAATGATTAAATAGATAAGGAGGTTTACCATGAAAACCAAGGTGTTAACTGCTCATGTGCCGCTGCCGCTGGCAGAAAAGGTCGATCGGGTAGCAGCCCGTCTGGAGCGCTCGCGCGGCTGGGTTGTAAAGCAAGCCCTTTCCGCCTGGATTGAGCAGGAAGAAGAGCGAAGCAGACTAACGCGAGAGGCACTGGCCGATGTTGATGCCGGTCGTGTAATCGAGCATCAGGCTGTGCAGGCCTGGGCTGACAGCCTGGCTACTGAAAAGCCGCTTAAGCCCCCGCACTGATGGAGCTTAAATGGACGAGCAAGGCCCTCTCCGACTTGGTCAGGCTTAATGAGTTCCTGACTCCGGTGGACATTCAAGCAGCTGCTCAAACCGTACAGGCTCTATCTGCAGCGTCACGAGGTTTGCTGACACATCCGCGCATTGGTGAGAAACTGGAAGAGTTCGAGCCGCGCGAAGTTCGCCGTATTCTTGTGGGTCGCTATGAAATGCGATATGAGATTCAGGCTTCCATTATTTACGTGTTGAGGCTTTGGCACCCTCGGGAAGAGCGATAAGTTTTAATCGCGAGGATGTCGATGTCCTACGGTATCTGGCCGGCTTGCATCAGCTACTCTTCCGCAACTCATCCTCGGTTCCAATCAAGAATATTTTCTCACCCCGGGCAACGCCTCGTACGAATGCTGTTTTGTTATTCATCTTCTTCTTCCATTCGCCCGGGCTAAAAATCGTGTAGTTGACTTCCCGTCCCAGATGCTTTTCGACTTTCATGATGGCTTCATGGACAGCGACTACCGTGACGTCACCGATCACCATGACATCGATGTCAGAGCGTGCATCCTCCCGGTTGTTTGCCACCGATCCATAGATGAACGCTGATTTAATTTCACCGATCTTGGAAAGGGATTTCCGAAGCTCGTCGCCGACCCCGACGGTTTTAAGGATCATACTTTTGATTTCCGGATACAGGATGAAATCCTGATTGACCCAGAAAAAGCGTATGTTTCCTTCTTTCTGGCTGGAAAGCAAGCCCGCGCTTTCCAGTCGCGCCAATTCGTTCTGAATCGATTGCTTGCTCGCGTTCAGAATGTCGATTAACTGACGGTAATAGAAGCGTTCAGCGGGATGAGTAATAAACCAGGTGATTAGCTCTACGCGAGCCTTGGATGTGATTAGAGTCGATAGCATGTGTTCCTATAAAATTGGGGCAATAGACCTAAAAATATAGTAACACGATTATCGATCCATATGTCGGTATCATTTCCTCATCAAATGCCGCTTTAGTCCGTTTAAAAGACGAATCTCGTCCCGGTAGCTTTTCGAATAACGAAAGTAAGTGGTCTACCAATATCCACCGGCTCGTTTTTGGCTTAGTTAAGCCAAAATAATTTCGTCAATATCGTAAACCCCCCGGCAGGACTCGAACTTCTAAAAGAATTTCTTGTTGTAGCATGACTACCGTGCTATCATGGCATCGTGATCCGGTCCTTCAAAAACAGGGGCACGGAAGACGTCTTTAACGGCAGGAACACGAAAGAGGCCCGAAAACTCTGTCCGAGGCTGCTCTGGAAAATTGCCGTGAGAAAGCTCGATCAGCTGGATTCGGTTCGGATTCTCCCAGAGTTGAAGATACCAACCGGAAATAAGCTTGAAGCTTTGACGAAAGACCGAAGAGGTCAGCACGGCATTCATATTAACGATCAGTACCGAGTCTGTTTCAAATGGACTGAATCGGGGCCGGTCGGCGTCGAAATAACAGATTATCATTGACTGAAAGGAAACAATCATGGTGAGGATCCCCACACATAGAGAGCCGACGCATCCCGGTGAAATGTTGCTGGAAGAATTCCTCGTGCCTATGGGTATCAGCCAAAGGGATCTGGCCACAGCCATCCATGTTCCCTATCAGCGCGTAAACGAGATAGTCAACCAGCGCCGGGGGGTGACTCCCAGTACCGCTCTGCGCCTCGCCAGGTTCTTTGGCATGACTGAGGATTTCTGGATGAATCTCCAGATTCGCTGGGATCTGTATAAAGCGAGGCGGAACGAGGCTAAAGAGATCGGGTCTATCCGACCGCTGCGTACAGGCACCTAGATTCCGGGAACCTATGTTAGCGACGTGCGGAGTAATGAACCTCGCTATCATATTTCACATAAAAGCGATACTTTCATCGGCCTATCATCTATGAAAGTATTAACGGAAGTCTGGTGTGAGCCGGAACCTGCAGAGCTTTCGGCTGTCTTCAAGTACTCAGAGGCTGCCCGGATTGCCGAGTTTAATCTTGCGCTGTCAGGACGACCGGCCGATGTGCTAAAGGTGTTCCTCATCAATCGCGAGCCGAATGTTGATGCTCGCTGAACTAATTAAAGAAATGCATGCCGAGTCATCCACAACCTTATCTTCATAAGGCACTACCAGGATGCGTCGCTTGGCTGCTACTTTTCCAAATAAAGACATGAAAGGCAGGGTCAATGGGTGATCTCAACAAGTACAAGAAGTTACTTTGGAGCATGGGGGTTGCGGTGCTGTTAGCGATGATCCTGTTTACCGGCTGTCAATCTGATGAGAAGTCCGAGTCTGCACCGGCATCCGCAGCCACGAATACGAAGGCGGCAGCGACGACGGCAGAAAGTACGGACGTTGATATGACCGCTTTCATCAAGGAATTCGACGCCAGCGAGACATCCGCCCTGAGAAAGTACAAGGGTGAATATGTGCAGCTGGATGGCTATGTTAACAAGTTTAAGGCCGCCAGCGCCGCCGGGACCTTTGCCGTGATCGTCGCGACTCAGGAAGCCGGGAACGACGCAGCCGATCCCTACCCGGGCACCGCGATTGAATGCCTGTTCAATAAAGCCGACATACCGATGCTGACCAAGGGTGAGAGCGTGACGGTCAAGGGTCAGGTAGACGACATGGCCATGGACCGGATTTCGCTGAAGAATTGCAGCGTGGTCAAATAGCACGATTTCCACTAACTTTGTTCACGAGGGGATTGAGAACTTAAATTTTCTCAAGCGAAAGGCACATGAAGCCGGGACGGACCTGGCACGTAGTTTAATCTTCATCCTCTATGTAATTAGCGAAGAGGAATATGCGCAACTTGGAGCAAAGAAAGGCGGCTATCGGCGGAATACGAAAAACCTTCCGCCCTTGAGTGCTTCGAGTAAAGTGGCTTAAGGTAGCAACTTCAGATGCCGTTGTAAGGCATTCAAAAGGAAAAACTCATCCTTATGCCGGTTCGAGTAACGTAGCACCTGGTCTTCCAACACCCGACCTTAAAAAATGCCTGTTAATGAAGGCATTTTTTGATTTCCAATATCGTAAACCCCTGAAAGGACTCGAACCTTAAAGCACAAATTACCCGCAAAGTGGCTCTTTTTCCACAATCCGGTTTACGCCCTATAAGTCGGTTGCTATTCCTATATTTTTAGACCGATCGCTCCATTATTATAGGAACTCCCTCTTTTCATCTTTCCACAGAGAAAACCTTGCATGCAAATGTTTTTTCTCGCTATAGATTATTGTATAGTTACCGCTAAGAAATATTGAACATTTTCCGCTATAAAATGTTGAATTTTATTCGCTGAGGAATATTTGAAATGACTCTGCAGGAAAAGGCCATGAAATGGTGGGCCGAAAAAACAAAGCTACATAAATACGTGGTTTCTTCGGGAGAGACCCCGGACCAAAGGCAACGTGATTATCTCAGAAAACGTAGGCTGATCTTCAAGGTGTCCCGAGGTTGCTGGATCCTTAAGAAGCCCGAAGATGAAATCGAGGAAGCGTTTCCGCTTCTTTACTGGCAGTCAATAGAACAAATCCTTGCGAGTCACGAATGGTCTCTACGGGGAGAATCAGCCCTTTCGGTATATGTCGGGGACCAGGCAGCTCAAAAACGCCTGACCGTGAAGACAAAAGATAAAACCAACCGATCAATTTCCCTGCCATTGGATTTTGAGATTGAGCTTAGGTACGATCCTCACTTCGATGATCGATTGATCAGGAAGCAGGATATGGCTGGGCGGCAGATTCCGGTCGCTGTTCCAGAACTGGTGCTGGTCGATGTCAATAAATTACCGCTGAAGGAAGTGAGCAGTTTTATTGCCGGCACTGATTTTGACCGCAGGATGCTAGCGGCGATATATGCCACCAGACCCAAACCGGTTATATTCAAACGGCTAATCGAGTTAGCCCGGGAGGCCAATAGACCGGACTTGGCAACAGCTCTGAAGAAAATAATTGAAGACTACACGCATTACCAGGTTGTCAAAAAACAAAAAGAAGAAACCAGGTTTGCGCCTGAAAGACCCGCCGTGTTGTCTCCACCATGGGTCATCAGGCAGGAGCAGCAGGCAAAAGAATTTGAAGACGTCTTAAACAAACACCTGAAGTCGAAGATTGCCCGGATAAAAAAGCAACCACTTAGTCAACTCTTAAAGCAAGCCAGAGAACACAAGAACTATGATACTTATCATTCCACATCCCTTGAGGGATACAGAATTACACCGGAAGACGTAGATGTGCTGCTTTCTGGTCGTGCTCCCAAGGAAGAAAAAGGCGAAGGTGCTGACCATCTTGAGAAGCTGAAGAACCGGATGGCGATCGTCGGATATTCAGAAGCATTCGATTTCATTTTGGCTGGGGTGAAGAAAGATTTCGAAAAACCCCACATGACTGAAGATTTCATAAAAGACACCTACTCCAATCTCTTTAAGCCTTCTACTGACGCAGGCATAGTCGACTACTACAGTCTGACTGCTTACCGAAATATGCCCGTTTATATCAGGGGAACGCGCTACGCGCCGCCTTCTCACGAAAAGCTGCCGGAACTGATGGCAAACTACGTCAAGCTTGTAGGTGAGATCAAAAATCCAGTCGCAAGGGCGATCCTGGCGCATTACTTCTTTGTCACCATTCATCCATATTTGGATGGTAACGGCAGGACGGGAAGACTGTTGATGAATTATCTCTTGCTTTCTGCCGGTTATTCATGGGTGACCATTAAGAACGATCAGCGAGGTGAATATTTTGAAGCATTGGCAAAGGCACGGCTAGACGAAGGGATCCTGCCTTTCGGGGAATTTATCTTGTTAATACTGAAAGAGGCAAGCAAGAGTCCTGAAAAGAAAACGTCATAGATGGAAATTCAATATAACTACTGACAGCTGTTAGTAAATTTTTTAGGCTGATCAGCTTATTTTTATGCTAAATGGCCCGTTTTGGGCTAAGCGTCTTGACCATCAGGCAGTGCAGGCCTGGGCTGACAGTCTGGACACTGAAAAGCCGCTTAAGCCACCGCGCTGATGGAGCTCAAATGGACGAGTAAGGCCCTCTCCGACCTGGTAAGGCTTTATGAGTTTCTGGCTCTGGTGGACATTCATGCAGCAGCACAGGCGGTACAGGCCCTATCGGCGGCGCCTCAAGGTTTGCTGACACATCCGGGCATTGGTGAGAAATTGGAAGAGTTCGAGCCGCGTGAAGTTCGTCGGATTCTTGTGGGCCGCTATGAAATGCGATATGAGATTCAGGCCTCCACAATTTACGTGCTAAGGCTCTGGCATACTCCCAGAGTTGAAGATACCACCCGGCAATAAGCTGGAAGCTTTGTCGAAAGACCGGAAGGGTCAGCACAGCATTCATATAAATGATCATTATCGTATCTGTTTCAGATGGATCGAATCAGGACCGGCCGATGTTGAAATCACAGATTATCACTGAAAGGAAAAGATGATGGTAAGGATTCCCACACGCAGAGAGCCTACACATCCCGGTGAAATGCTGCTGGAGGAGTTCCTCGTGCCCATGGACATTACCCAGAGGGAATTAGCAATGTCTATCCATGTTCCCTATCAGCGGGTAAACTGGTACGTAGTCTTCGTAGCCTAGTCAAGCTTTATAAGCTGAACATCGTTCCCGAATAAGAATATTTTCTCATTCTCGGCAACCTCGTTAGCAAAGCCTTTTTTCGCCTTCAGTCGCATCTTCCAGGCGCTAGGGTTAATATTGAGTAATTCAGAACTTACAGGTCTTCCATCTGCCGAGATTGAAGGCTTACCGATATTCGTCTATTGCTCAGAATATATCGCATAGATATGTCGCCCGGTCAACTAAAACTAATTGGCGGAGGTTCTCCAGGGACGTAGCTCGATCAGTTGAAGGGCGGCGCTCTTCGGTGCTATAATTATTGCCCTGTTCCCGAGCGGGCGGGTAAGGTGGAGGCATCCAAACATCGTGGACGTTCGGCACTCGTACGGACTTCCTGGAGAGCGCCTCAAAAGGGTAATAAAGCTTATAAAGCTTTATGGCTCGTCGCTCTGTGGCTGGGCACGTTAATCGCCGCTTTCCTCTTCCTCACAACCAGTTCCTCGAGCGCAGGCCCCATGATCGTCTCGCGTCTTTCCACCAGCGCCACGGGCGGGCAAGGAAACGACAGCAGCAATGCCGACTCAATCTCCACCGACGGCCGCTACGTTGCTTTTCATTCCCATGCCTCCAACTTGACACCGGACGATCCGGATACCACGGCCGACGTTTTTGTCAAAGACACGCAGACGGGGGCCATCAGCCTTGTTTCCAAGAGCACGTTGGGCGCCAAGGGCGACGGCGACAGCGGCGGCGCGGCCGTATCCGCGGACGGACGCTACGTAGCCTTCTTCTCTTACGCGACCAACCTGTCAACGGCCGATCAGGACTTCGTCGCTGACGTCTTCTTGCGCGATACGCAGCTGGGAATTACGACGCTCGTCTCCTCCAGCACTGACGGCGCCGTGAAGGGCAATTCCAACAGTGTAAGGCCATCCATTTCGGCTGACGGCCGGTATGTGGCGTTCGAATCAGATGCAACCAACCTCGTACCGCTCGATAACAACAATGACACCGATGTCTTCCGCAAGGATACGCAGACTCACGAAACAAGGCGTGTCTCGCTGGCGTCCAACGGTAACCAAGTGGTTGACGACAGCTTCGAACCATCAATATCAGCGGACGGCAATCTTGTGGCCTTCTCATCGCAATCCGGAATGGGCACGGGCGACCCGGACGCAATCATTGATATTTTTTTGAAGAACATGCAAACCCGCGAAGTGACACTCGAATCAACCAGCCCCGCGGGTGTGAAAGGAAATGCAGCAAGCAGCGCCCCTGCTATATCCGCCAACGGCCGCTACGTCGCCTTTCACTCGGACGCCGACAACCTGGTTGCCGGCGACAATAACGATGCCCGCGATGTGTTCCGGAAAGACACGGAATCGGGCGCCACAACAAGAATATCGATCTCGTCATCCGGGTCCGAGGCAACCGGGGCTAGCGAGGATGCATCAATCTCCGATAACGGCCGCTACGTCGCATTCGAATCGGGCGCCGATAACCTGAGCGACAGCGACGGTAACGGCAATTTCGACATCTATTCCAAGGACACGGTCACCGGCGCCACCGATCTGATCTCGCTCCGCTATGACGGCGGCGCCGCGGCAGGCAGCAGCGGGGAGCCCGCCGTCTCGGCCGACGGCAGTTACGTGGCGTTTCATTCCTCAAGCAATAACATGGTGCCGGGCGATAGCAATAACGAAGATGATGTTTTTATCAACCACAGCGGCAGGCGCTGCGGCTTTACCTGGTATGACGACCTCTACGCGGCTAACTGGATCCTGTTTGCCAGGCCCGCGGGCGGCGGCGATGCCTGGTTCGATGTTTCCATAGCGGGCATCGCTAGGCCGATGCCGTCTCTTCCGGGGATTTCACCGGGACAGGTGACTCCCGGGAACGTCCTCTATACGCGCTACAGCGGTGTTATCGGAGGACCGGTCGACGCCGGCTATCACTCCCGCTACAGCGCCCTGGTCAGCCAGCGGATCCTCTGGGCCGGCAACTCCCTCGAGGAGGTGGTGGGGACAGATACACAGAAGTTCTCGAACCACTTTTACTGGACCTGGTATGACGAGGTGAGCGCCGGTTACAAAAACTGGGTGCTGGTTTCGAATCCTTCCGCCAATCCGATTTATTACCGGATCAGGATCGAGGGATCGACCAAGAGCAGCGGCCAGATCGCCGCGGGCGCCAGCGTAACGCCCCGGTTTCCCGGCGTCATGGGCGGACCGGTGGAAGTGGAAGCATGGTCTGACGGGGTTGGCGGCGCGATCCCCGCCTACGTGGCAGCCTCGCAGCGGGTGCTGATAAACGGCGACACCTCCTTCAACGAGGTGCCAGGCATACCGGCTGGTGAACTTTCAAGCGACTATTACTGGACGTGGTACGACATGCAAAGCGCGGGCGCCGCCAACTGGGTGCTGATCAGCAACCGTCCGGGCGCACCGGCCATCTACTTCCGTATCAAGATCGGTCAGGACACAGGCGATGACATTGTAGTCGACGGCGGGCCGATAGGGCCTGGAGACACCAAGACCCTTACCTTCGAGAACGTCATGGGCGGGCCGGTGGAAATACACACCTTCTCAGACGCCCAGCATAATCATCCGGCCACGTCCATCGCCTCACAACGAGTGTTATGGGGTCCCTCGTTCGAGGAAGTGCCAGGCATTCCCAGTACCGCCCTAGCCCCCGATTACCACTGGACCTGGTATGACATGCAAAGCTCCGGCGCCGCCAACTGGGTGCTGATAGCCAATCCGCCGGGTGGGTCGGCCATCGGTTACACCATCAGGATCGGCAGTCAGACATATAGCGGGGGACCGATCATGCCCGGCGGCAGCTACACCAGGCAGTTCCCCGGCGAAATGGACGGGCCCGTCGAGGTCGCGACCGTAAAATGGAATTCCTTCCCGGTTGAATCGGCGCCATCGATTTCCTCACAGAGAGTGCTGTGGAACGGCTTTTTTAACGAAGTGCCGGGCAAAAGCCCTTAGGTCAATTCGTCCTCTACGAACTGGAGCGTAGTAAGTCTCCACCTTCCTCAGGAAAGAAACCTGATCAGAAAATGGCAGCTGCTCTCTCCTTTGGCAATGCCTGACTTGCCGTCGACACGGACCTTGCCGAAGAATGATTCACTGATTCCGCGGATCAGGTTGCGGTGCAGACTGCAGACCATTTTCTGACCGGGCGACAGTTCCCGGAAGACGCAGTTAAAGACTTCGACCTCCAGTTTTTCCTTGTCCAGGCGGGTGATGTTGGCAAAAAGGCCCTGTTCATCCACCAGGTTCCCAAAACTCGCGATTTTCTGCTCCAGGTTGGTATTGCCTGATAGCAGGCCAGCAGCCTCGACAGCCCGTTTTCCTTCCTCCCTGCCCCGCCTTCGGGCCACACTGTCCGGCTTGTTGCCGCTTACCAGGGCGCTGAGCGCGATCGATGCGAGCAACTGATAGTCGCGGGGTGGGTATTGCGAGGTCACCACCGAGCCGATTGTATAGCGGCGACCGGGCCGGCCACCGCTGGCAGTCTTGAAAATCTCGGATTCAAGCAGTCCGCCGGCAGCCATTTTTTCCAGATGCAGCCGGGCAACGTTGGGATGCAAATCAAACTCTGCGGCAATGCCGGCAACGGTTACCGGGCTACCGCCAGCAGCGATGATCGACCGGTAGATTTTCAACCGCGTCGGATCCGCCAGAAGCCTGTTTATTTCGTCGCTGGTTATGTTCATCGTCTCCCAATCGGCCTGCTCGGGGAATTATAGCCTTTCTGGCCGTGCATAGTAAACACTATTGACATAGTGGAAATAGTTTAATACCCTTGTCATCGATTGGTTTGAAATGCATCGGCCAACGTTTATCGGGTTAACGATTGACAAGGAGAAAGCGAATGCGGGAAAACAGCACGGCATCAAGATGTGAAGGCGCGCTCTGTTCCGACACGGCGCTGTGCAGCGCTGATAAAACACTTCAGGAAGCGGGCATGACCACGGTTTTTGACCGTTATGAGTCACAGCAGCCTCAATGCCGGCAGGGCCTTCAGGGGAGCTGCTGCGTCCTGTGTTCCAACGGCCCCTGCAGGATTACGGCCAAATCCCCGTTTGGCGTGTGTGGCGCTTCACCTGACCTGATCGTCGCTCGCAATCTACTGCAGAAGGCCGCTATCGGCGCGGCGGGCAATACATATCATGCTGAGAACGCCGCCAGAACGCTGCTGGCTGCGGCCCGGGGGGAGACCGGTTTCAGCATCCGGGACGTCGAGCGCCTGAATGCCGTGGCAAGCTCACTGGGAATCAGCATCGACCAGCCCGCCAACACAATAGCCGAAGAGGTTGCCAGTCTGATCATCAATGAGATCAACAAGCCCGACAACGAGACGATGACGCTGACGGAAGCTTTCGCGCCGGCAAAAAGGATTGATGTATGGAAAGAACTTGGTATCATGCCGGGCGGTGTGAACTCGGAGATCCGCACGGCTCTGGTCAAATGCATGACCAGCGTCAACAATGACCCCGTCGACATGCTATTGACCGCGATGAAACTGTCCATTGCAAACTCCTATGCGGGCCTGTCGGTCATCAATATGCTTCAGGATATCCTCATGGGCGCGGCCGGCATCGGCGCCGGCACGGTTAATCTCGGCATCCTGGATGAGGATTCAGTGAACATCGTCTGTCACGGCCACCAGCCGCTGCTGGCATCGATCGTAGCCGGAATGGCCGGGCGGGAGGAATTCGTAGCGATGGCCCGCCAGGCCGGAGCGCAGGGCATCAAGGTCTACGGCTCGATGTGTGAAGGCCAGGAGATGATGCAGCGGCCGGACAGCGCATTCGCGGGACAACTGGGCAACTGGCTGCATCAGGAGTTCGCGCTGGGAACCGGCGCCATCGATCTGGTGATGATGGACTATAATTGTTCCATACCGTCGCTGCCCGAGTACGCCGAGCGATTCAACACCAGGCTGGTCACGACCGATCAGGCGGTGCGCATGACCGGTGTGGAACGCCTCGAGCACACACCGGAAACAGCCGACGAGACCGCCCGGCAAATCCTTATACGCGCCATCGGGGCTTTTGGTGAGCGCGGCGAGGTCAGCATCCCCGAGGAAAGCATGACGACAGTGGCCGGGTTCTCGACCGAGTCGGTGCTGGGCGCCCTGGGCGGCGATATCCAGCCGCTAATCGACGCGATCGCTTCAGGCAAAATCAGGGGAATCGCGGCCGTGGTCGGTTGCACGACCGCCAGCCCCGAAACGCGCGGCTGCAATATCATCAAGCTCACGGAAAAACTGGTAGCCAATGATATCCTGGTCGTCAGTGGCGGGTGCACCAGCTCCACACTTCAAAACGCCGGTTTTACCGGACCCGAATCCGCTGTCCTGGCGGGCGATGGCCTCAAGGCGGTGTGCGATGCGCTGGGCGTGCCGCCGGTGCTGTCGTTTGGTTCCTGCACCGATATTGGCAGGATCGCCGATGTCACAGCCGCCGTCGCGGCGAAACTGGATGTTGATATACCTCAACTACCCGTGGTTGTCTCCGCGCCTGAATGGCTGGAGCAGAAAGCGGTCGCCGATGCCTTCTTCTCGGTCACCTACGGTCTGCTGACTCATCTGTCGCCGGTGCCGCCGGTAACGGGCAGCAAGCTGATCACCGGCATCCTTACTTCAGACGTCGAAGGCTTGACCGGTGGCAGGGTATTGGTGGAAGAAGACCCGGAGGCCGCCGCGGATGCCCTGATAGAGCATATAGAAAAGAAAAGAAGTGAGCTGGGCTTGACAAGCTGACGGGTTCAGCCGGCTCTATTCTAAATTCTGAAAAGACCGTTCGGCTGAAAGATGAGCGCGCCCCGAGACTGATGCCAGATAAGGATCGCCGGATGAAAAAGGAAAGTCCCGTGGATAACCTGAGGCCGGTATCTCGGACGATGATATCGTGAAGCCCTTAAGGACCTGAAGACATACATGGGTGTCACTGACGATGACCTGAGGAAGATTAATGGTCTGGTGAACAGACATGCCACCGAAAAACAGACATGTCACCGAAAGGCTGGCCGTTTGAACGTGCTTGCGGCATTCTCGTGAAAGCTCAGGCACTATCTCAATGACTAGCGCCTATTAAATGTAACGACGACCCTGGTTCCTTCACCGAGCCGGCTTTCGATCTTGATATGGCCTTTGTGCGCTGCCACGATTTCCTTGACGATGGAAAGTCCCAGTCCATTGCCGCTCGACGATCTCGCCCTCGCAGAGTCAGCCTTGAAAAAACGGTTGAATACGTGAGGCAGATCTTGTTCGTCTATTCCTATACCGGTGTCAACGATGTCCATGACCACCTCGCCGCCCGATGCCTGGAGGGATAGCCGCGCTTCTCCTTCTTTCGTATTGTAATCCACGGCGTTTTTCAGCAGATTGAGCACCAGCCGTTTGATCTGGCTCTCATCACCCGCTATTTGCAGGCCCGGCATGATATTGCCAGTGAGGCGCACACCTTTCTGACAGGCATAGCTGTCTAGCAGCTCCAGCACACTGGAACAAACAGCGGAAACGTCCAACAGCGAATAAACCGCGGCTGGCGAGGATGAGTCGCTGCGCGACAGGAAGAGCAGATTGCCGGCCAGGCCGACAAGGCGGTTTGTCTCCTCGAGCAGGTCATTTTTCAGTTCCCGGTAATCCTCAAGAGTCGGCCTTGCGCCCGCTTCAATGGTCTCCAGCCCCGCCTTCATTACTGAGAGCGGCGTGCTCAGCTCATGCGCGGCGTCGGACGCAAACTGCTTCTGCCTGTCCATGGCCTCCTGGATCGGCGCGAGGGTCCTGCCGGCCAGAAACCATCCCAGCACCATCGATACCGCCAAAGTGCCCGAGTCGACGACGGCTAAAGCCAACAGCAGCCGGTGCCGGTCTGCATCAGCCACCTGTTGCTGGAGCGCCGCCTCCTGCTGATTGTCCTCTCCCTGATATTCGAAATCCGCATCCGCGTTTCTGTTATAGAAGGCAAAGACGCCCACGCTGAAGACCACCACGACCAGCAGGATGCTGCAGGCATAGAAGGCGGAAAGCTTTATCCTTGCAGAACGGAATATGTTAGTCCTCGATTTTATATCCGACCCCGCGGACGGTCTTTATATACCGTTCCCGATCGACGGGATCGAGCTTCCGGCGCAGTTTCCTTACATACACGTCAACAACGTTGCTGAAAGTTTCAAGGTTCCAGTCCCAGCAATGATTGAGGATCTGCGTACGTGTGAGCACCATATTCTTGTTCCTGAGAAGGTAGTCCAGGACGGCATATTCCTTCACGCTTAGCTTGATCACCTGGCCGGCTCTTTTAACCGTGCGGATCGAGCTGTCCATCGTGATGTCTTTCACTTCAAGGGGTTCCGAAAGTCTTTCCTGTGGGCGCCTCAACAGGGAACGGATGCGTGCAAGGAGTTCCGCGAAGTCAAACGGCTTGACCAGGTAATCGTCAGCGCCGCAATCGAGGCCGGCGATCCGATCTTCGACCTCCCTTTTCGCCGTGAGCATCAGAATCGGCTTTGACAGGCCCTTTTTTCGCAGATCCCGGCAGACCGTAAGGCCGTCCTTCTTCGGAAGCATGAGATCGAGCAGCAGCAGGTCGTAATCGCCGGCCAGGGCGCGCTGTTCTGCCTCTTCGCCGTCGTAGGCGCAATCCACGCTGTAGCTCTGGGCTTCGAGGCCCTTTTTGATATAGGCGGCAAGCCGTCTTACGTCTTCGACTACAAGTATCCTCATGATCTCACGACGCCCCTGTCACCGAGTCCTGCTTCCCCTGATTCTCTTATAGCTTGTTTTCATTAACAGCAGATGAACGCCGGGAAAAAAATTTCCGAAAGTTCATCGCAGGTTCATGTCGCCTTCCTACAATAATAGCGAAAAGTGCCCGGAGTACTTAACCGGGCAGCACTTAACCAGGGGAAGGGAGGTGATTGCTTTGAAGAGAAAGAGAAAAATGCTGTTGATCTCCATGGTGACGGTCAGTCTGCTTGTTTTCGGCGGCATCGGCGCGATAGCCAAAGCGTCTGGCCGGACCGCAACGACGCCCACAACGCCAGCGGCTCAGCAGGTGCAGGGAAGCGGCGCGGAAAAAACTGACAATGCCAGTGAATCCGAATATGGGACCGCCGACGAAAAGGCCGCGGGGGCGGAGCAGGCAGACACAAATGAAGCGGACGAGAACCTTCCGGGTGGCGGGCATGCCGACCCGGAAAGCGCCAACGCCGATCATCAGTTCGATGGTGTCGAATAGCGACCGTATCCGTCATCAATAGCGGCGGCATGGTTATCAATCACAAAAACGCGAAGGGCCGGGAAACCGGCCCTTCGCGTTCATTAATTTTTCCAATGCTTTCATCTGGTTTTCATCTTCGCCGCATATAAATGAAAAAGAGCACGGAAAGGACGTCGCTTGTCTCTGGAGGATAAATAAATGAATGGAGACTGGGAGAAAAAGAATGGAAGGCCTGTGATTCAAACACAAAAAGCCTGCAAGAACTATGGGGAGAAGCGGGCGTTGATCGATCTTGACCTGACGATCGCCGAAGGTGAGGTCTTCGGCCTGCTCGGCCACAACGGAGCCGGGAAGACCACGGCTGTAAGCATAATCACGACCCTGCTTAGTCCCACTAGTGGAACCGTCGAAGTATGCGGCTTCGACACAATGCGGCAGGGGAGGGAGGTGCGTAGCATCATCGGCTATCTTCCTGAGAATGTAGAGTTTTACGACCGGCTCACCCTCGAGGAGAACCTCTCCTACTTTGCCCGGCTGTCAGGGTTATCCAGGCCAGGAGGCCGGATCAGAGACGTGCTCGAATTCCTGGAGTTCACGGGGCACGAAAAGAAGAGGCTCGAGACTTTCAGCAAAGGGATGCGCCAGCGGGCAGGAATCGCCCAGGCTATCATGCACATGCCGAGGGTGTTGTTCCTGGACGAGCCGACGTCCGGCCTCGATCCCCAGGGTGTAATCAATCTGCGGGAGATCATCATCAGCCTTAATCACGAGCTGGGCATGACCATCTTCATGAACACTCATTCGCTCTCGGAAGTGACCAAGACCTGCACGAGTATCGGCATCCTTCGCGATGGGCGCCTGTTGTACCAGGATTCACTCGTTGACACAATGAAAGCCTTCCCCGGGGAGAATTCCCTCGAGGATATCTATCTTCGCATCGATTCCGGCCGCAGATGAATAAAAGTGATCCCCATTCAGGGAAAAATCCTGTGTTGGCGATTGCTTTTCAGGAGCTTCGACTCGCTCGCACCAACCGTCTGGCGATGCTGCTGCTGGTGATATTCGTGGGAATGGTGCTGCTGTCGGGGTTCATAGGCTGGGCTACGCATCAAACGGTAACGGATGTCTACAACGAAACCGTGCGGGAAGGCGCAACCTCGGCGCCGAACCCCTTTTCCTCACAGGAACCCCTCGAGCTCATGAAGAATACCGTCATCTATGTCGTCCTGATCGGAACGCTTCTGGCGATCGTACTGGGAGTCCAGTCGGGACTTGCAGACCGCAAGGCCGGTGTCATCGACATGATCTTCTCCAGGCAGTTGAGGGGCAGACAATATGTGATTGGAAAGCTGTTGGGAATGCAATTTCTGATGGCTATGATAATCGCTTGTGCGGGGGTGATCAGCTGGGCGGCTATCCTGCTTATCAGTGGCAGGGCTCTGGACACCGCAGAGACGCTTTCACTGGCAGGGTTCCTGATGCTTGCTTGGCTGTTCCTGCTGCCGTTCAACTGCATCGGGCTGGCCTGTGGGTCGGTGGGCAGGCGCGAGTCTGGCGCTTTGCTTGCGCCCATGCTTGCCTGGGTCATTCTAACTTTCGTGATGCCACAACTGGGAACAGCCGAACACCCGGTCGCTCTGCTCAACCCGGTTGCGGCACAGCCGACGGCTCCGGGAAGCTTCTTCGATATCAACCGGACCGTCCTCAAGCCGCTTTCGTTGACAGAGCGTTTCAAGGACCTCAGCTCGTCACTCCTGCACCTGGGCGGTGGCGGGGCTTCGCCGTGGCTGGACCTGTTCATGCTGGCGGCGGCCGGCTTGCTTGGTTGTCTTACAGCGTTGTATATGGTGAAGCGAGATGCACTGAGAAGGCCGCTATATGAGTAGGGCGTCACTGACAATCCTTCGAAAGGAGCTGAAGGATATCCTGTCAAGCAGATATTTCCTCTTGCTCTGCGCTGTCCTGGCGCTGGCGGTCACGATATCGCTCGTCATCGCTTCGCTCGACTATCACTCACGAATTGATGATTACAATCATTACGTGGAAGCCCTGCGCCAGAGCGGCGGAGTGCCCGCGCAGGCGCCGCCATCGCTGTCCGCATTGCAGCTGCTGCGCGGCAGTTTCGAATACCTGCAAATAATCGGTGCCGTGCTGGCCATCGTCATTGGTTACGGCCTGCTTGCCAAGGAAAAGCATCGCGGCACGTTGCGCCTTCTTTTCAGCAGGCCGATCGGAGCTCTGGATGTGGCTGCGGGAAAGATCGCCGCGCTCGCTATTGTCTGGCTGATCGCTATCGCCTGCCTGCAGATCATCATAATGTTCACCGTGAGATTCGTGGGCGCCGCCTCATTATCTTCTTCCGAGCTTGTCAAACTGAGCCTCAGCATGGCGGACGCCTGGGTTTATTTGATGATCTGGAGCATGCTGGCGCTGGGTCTCACGGCCGTGATGCGCCAGCCGGGGATATCACTGATGGCATGTTTTGTCCTCTGGCTTGTTGTCGTTCTCATCATTCCGCAGATAGGTGACACCATGGACCCCGACAACCAGGTGCCCGGAGGCCTCTTTGCGAGTCTGCAGGTCGATAGATCCCACGAACAGGACGTTATGGCGCATTTCAGCGGCTACGAGACCGCCCGCAACTTCCTTGAGGAAAGCTCGATTAGCAAGCACTTTGAGCGGGCGAGCTTCGCCTTCCTGGGGGTCAAGGAGATCTATGACAGACAACCGTTATCACTGATCTGGGGCGATACCTGGAAAGACACGGGATGGCTGGCTGCCGGCCTTTTCTCGACCACATTAATATCACTGACTCAAGTAAACAAACGCAACCTTACCGGAAGGAAGATGAAATGAAAAAAACATCAGCCGCATTTGCTTTTATCGCGATTCTGCTCGCCACCGGCACGCTTGCCTCCTGTGGAGGGGGAAGTGCCGGTTCTACGGCGCCGGGCGCAACCCAGGCCGGTGGTGGCCAGGTGCTACCGGTGGCGGCCAACCCCATCAAGAACAATGCCACCGCGCCGGGACTGGCGATAACCTCCGCCCTCGTCGAAGACAACTTCGATCCCCAGACAAAGAAGAGCATCCCGGACAGTCTGCAGATCGAGCTAAAAAACTCCAGTGGCCAGGTAATGGACAATCTGGAAATCTTCTACAGGATGACTGACGCCACAACCGGGACGAGCGAGAAATACTATCAGAAACTGAACGGTCTGAGCCTGAACCCCGGAGAGTCAAAGACTATATTCTTTGATAATGGAACCGCACAGGGACACTATCCTGAAAATAAATACAGTATCTACAGGACATCGAAGAATGAAGTCGTTTTCTCGATAGAGGCAAGCGCGTCCGGTGTCAAGCCCGCGACAGCCGAAGCCAAGAAGGCACCGGGGACCGGTGAGCAACAGGATTAACGCCTATGACAAGTCGAGACCCGCATATTTATTTTAGCTGCCCTTTCAACTTGCTCAAAAAGTAAATTTCAGGCCGGCAAAGAGCAGCCCCGCCGTGTTAATCTATTCAGAAGAAATTCAGAAGAAACCGGATTTCATGCCCTGGCAAAACCAACCCCGAGAGCCATGGAGGAGAATCAGTGGCGGCAACTTCCCCGCTCGATATCTTCAAGGTGCTTCCCAAGATGAACTGCGGCAAGTGCGGCCAAGCTACCTGTCTTGCTTTCGCCACTGCGGTGATCGGGAAACGTGCGCAGCTGTCCTTTTGCCCGCATCTGGACCGGGCGACGATCGAGAGTTTCGAGGCGCGCGTCACTACCCAGATGACGATGGAAGAAAAGCAGCAGGAGAGACTCGAGGATTTGAAGCGGAGGCTGCCGGAGGTTGACCTGGAATCAAGGGCTGAAGCCCTGGGCGCCCGGTTCGATGGCGGTGTGCTGACGATCCAGTGTCTCGGCAAGGACTTCACCATCGACCGGCAGGGACGCATCGCATCACAATGCCACACGCACCCGTGGTTCTCGATTCCGTTTGTGAGCTACATCCTTTTCGGCCAGGGGAAGGAAATCACCGGCGACTGGGTCACTTTCCGGAATCTCAAGGGCGGCCCCGACTGGGATCCATTTTTCAACGAGCAGTGCCCTCGGAAACTAAAGAAGCTGGCGGACACTCACAGTGGGCTGTTCGGGGATCTGATCAGCCTCTTTGGCGCGGCGACGGCGAAGAGTCATATGGAATCAGACATCTCCGTCGTTCTCCATCCCTTCCCGAAGGCGCCGATGATGGTCTGCTACTGGAAGCCCGAGGGTGACCTCGAATCTGATCTGAAGGTCTTTTTCGACAGCACCGCCGATCAGAACCTGGGCACTGACTCAGTCTTCGGGCTGGGCACGGCTATCGTCAGAATGCTCGAGAAGATCATGGAGAAGCATAAATAATCTGTTGCGGCCGCTGGGGCTTGACCCCAGAAAATTCGGGTATGCAAAGAGTGAGTGATTTCTGTGTATGCCTTGCTGAAAACTGCGCTGGTCTTATCGCTCGTGCTCGTGATTCTGCTGATGCCCGCCACGGTGGCGCAGACAGCGGACCCTCCGCATGCCTTCAAGATCGGCGTGACCACCGGCGGTTTATGGCCGCAGCCGATGGTCGATCTCGACAGTTTCAACACGGCCATCGGCCGGCCCGCTGATTACTTCCTCTGGTACCAGCACCTCGACGAACGCCTCGATACCGACATAGCCGCTGGCGTGGCCGCCCGTGGCGCCTCGCTTCAGCTGGCCTGGATCGCGACGCCCCAGACGGTTCCCGATCCATCTCTGTATCAGCTGAAAGACTTCACCAACGGCAACTGGGACACATACCTGCGGCTATGGGCCGACGACCTGCGCGACTTCGGCCACCCGGTGCTGTTTCGGCCGTTCCATGAGATGAACGGAGACTGGACCTACTGGTCGGGCACGACCAACGGCAACGTTCCCGCGGATTTTGTCCCAGCCTGGAGGCATCTGTACGACATCTTCGTGCAGGAGGGCGCCACCAACGTCCAGTTTGTCTGGTCCCCCAACCGCGACGGCTCGGTCGCCGACGCCATCAACACTTATAACAACTACTACCCCGGCGATGATTACGTGGATTACGTCGGCTTCAGCGGCTACAACTGGGGCACCTTGTATACGATGCCGCAATGCACCTGGGATTCCAGCTGGCAGACCCCGGTTCAGGTCTTTGGCGACAGCTACGATGTGATGGCGGCGCGGACCGACAAGCCGATCATGATCTCTGAGATGGCAAGCCCCGAGCTGGGCGGCGACAAGGCTGCCTGGATAACCGGCCTCTTCAACCAGCTGCCGTCGAGGTTCCCGCGCATCGTGGGCGTCACCTGGTTCAATCTCATACACCAGGAAGCCTGTCTGACCGGGACAACCGACTGGCGGGTGCAGAGCAGCCCAGCATCCCAGACCGCGTTTGCCGCCGGTGTTCAGTACATGGACGGCGCCGCGTCGAGCCGGTGCGCCACGCCCGGTCTGAGCCTCGGCGCGAGGGCTGCTTACTGGGCGAATTATTCGGATTACGTCAGCCGTGTCCTGACGACGGATTTCAGTATCGACAACACCGGCGCTGTTGACGTCTACAAGATGAAGGTCTCAGGAGGCGCGAGCTCAAACGGAGCCGAGCTGCTGACGACGCTGCCGGCATCGGTGGGAAATGTTTCGGCCGGCACCACGGCGCACGAGGTTCTCAAATACAGAATCCCGCCGAATGTCAACGAGTTTGTCACCCGGCTGTATCTCAGCGCCGAGGACAGCTGCGGCAACTCTTATAACTCTCCGGCGCTCTAATATAACTCCCAGGCGCTCTAATCCAGGGCGAGATCGGCAAGATATTTCGACCGATCTGCCCACAAATGGTCCATTTCTTTCCCGGAAGGCTCGATTTCGTTATAATTTAGCCCGGTTGGGGCTGTCCGGTCTTGCCGCACGGCCCTGCTTCTGTTATCTTTTTTAGTTGGTTCTTATGGGACGGCTTGGCCGTCCTTTATATTGCTCTAAGTAGAGGAAAAAAAGATGGCGTCGGACAAACGACCCAATGTTACGCTGGCCTGCACCGAGTGCAAGCGCCGCAACTACAATACCAAGAAGAACAAGGTCAACGACCGGGAACGGTTGGAGCTGAAAAAATACTGCCCATGGTGCCGCAAGCATACGGCACACCGGGAGACCCGCTAGTCCGCATCCAGTGATGTCCGGCGGCGGCCGGCCGACTCGGGCATAAGCTCGCATCGGCCGCGTCTCACGGGTATAATTCAGGTTTGGGGAAGGCCTCTTCAAGTTGGCTGCCCGACCCGCAGGGCTGTAGCTCCAACTGGTAGAGCGCCGGTCTCCAAAACCGGATGTTGGGGGTTCGAGTCCCTCCAGCCCTGCCATATATAGTCTCGCCGTTTTATTCCAACCTGCCGCGGAGTGCGTCAGCACGCCCGGAGGGAATGCGGGGCGGGAATCAGGGCACAGAGGTCGAATTTATTCAGATCGATTCCAGAATTGGAAATTCAGAAACAAAATGGCCAAACCGGTAAAAGTAAAGAAAGACCAGGATCCGGCGCCCGCAAAAAAGGGTGCGAAAAAAGCCGCGCCAAAGAGCAAGGGCAAGGATGCGCCCGGCAAGGGCGTCAAGGAAGAGTCCAAGGGTCTGAAGGGCCGGCTGGCCCGCACCCAGGCGGCTAAACCTGCCAAGGGCGGCAAGGCCAAGGAGAAGAAGGGAGCGGTTCAGTTCCTGCGCGAGGTCAGGGTGGAGATGAGCAAGGTCACCTGGCCGTCCCGCGAAGAGCTGATCCAGTCGACGATCGTGGTCCTGATCGCGGTCGCCATCTCCGGAGTCTTCATCGCCATCCTGGACGCAATCTTCTCCAGGCTTGTAGGCCTGGTCAGCTAACGGTTAGGGGAGCCTGGATTAATGCCATTTAACTGGTACGTCATCAATACTTACTCGGGCCATGAGAACAAGGTCCGCCTCAATCTGCTGCAGCGGATCAAATCCATGAGCCAGGAACAGAACGTCAAGGAGATCGTGGTCCCCACCGAGCAGGTGGTCGAGACCAAGAACGGGCAGAAGGTGCAGACCGAGAAGCGCGTCTTCCCGGGTTATGTGCTGGTGAACATGCTGATGACCGACGATTCCTGGTCGCTGGTGAAGAACACGCCGGGCGTCACCGGCTTCGTCGGCTCTGCCAACAAGCCGATCCCCCTGAGCGCCCAGGAAGTCGACCGCATCCTGCACACATCCACCGTCGAGAAGCCCAAGGCGGTGGCGATGTTCAGCGTCGGCGAGACCGTCAGGGTCATGTCGGGCCCGCTCTCCGACTTCAATGGCGAGATCGCCGAGATCAGCGAGGACCAGAGCAAGCTCAAGGTCCTGGTCAACATCTTCGGCCGCGAGACGCCGGTCGAGCTGAGCTTCGATCAGGTAAAGAAAGTCTAGCGAAGGATATCCGGCCCGGTCCGCGCGGCTTGCGGTGCGGGCCGTTTTTGCTGTATCCTTCTTGATTGCGCCGTAAACGGACAGGAAGAAAATGGCTAAAAAAGTAATGACACTCATAAAGTTGCAGATCCCCGCCGGGCAGGCTAACCCCGCCCCGCCGGTCGGCCCCGCGCTGGGCCAGCACGGCGTCAACATCATGGACTTCTGCAAGGCTTTCAACGCCAAGACCCAGCAGGAAGGCAACACGATCATCCCGGTGGAGATCACCGTTTTTGAGGACCGCTCCTTCACCTTCATCACCAAGACTCCGCCAGCAGCGGTGCTTTTAAAGCAGGCCGCCGGCATCGAAAAGGGCTCCGGCGAGCCTCATCGCGAGAAGGTGGCGACAGTGTCGAGCTCCAAGGTGCGCGAGATCGCCGAGCTGAAGATGAAAGACCTTAATGCCAACGATGTCGAGGCGGCCATGAAGATCATCGCCGGCACCGCCCGCAGCATGGGAATAGTGGTGGAATAATGACGGCAAAGACCAGCAAGAGGATGAATGAGGCGCGTTCGCAGGTTGAACGCGAGAAGCTTTATACGCCGCTCGAGGCGGTCAAGCTCATGAAGAGCCTGCCGGCGGCCAAGTTTGACGAGACCGTCGAGGTCCATTTTCGTTTGGGCGTCGACCCGCGCAAGGCCGACCAGATGATCCGGGGCACGACCATGCTCCCGCACGGCACCGGCAAGGAGATGCGCGTTGCCGTCTTCGCCGAGGGCGACAAGGAGAAGGAAGCCAAGGACGCCGGCGCCGATGTTGTCGGCGGCGAGGACCTGGCCAAGAAGATCGAGGGCGGCTGGTTTGACTTCGACGTCTGTATCGCCACGCCGGACATGATGAAGGTCGTCGGCCGCCTGGGCCGGGCGCTGGGTCCGCGTGGCCTGATGCCGAACCCCAAGGCCGGCACCGTGACCTTCGACATCGGCAAGGCCGTCACCGACGCCAAGGCCGGCAAGGTCGAGTACCGCACCGACCGCACCGCCATCGTGCACCTGGCGATCGGCAAGGTCTCATTTTCCGAAGCCGACCTGGTCGATAACTATGGCACCGTCATGGACGAGCTGATCAAGGCCAAGCCTGCTTCCGCCAAGGGCCGTTACATCAAGAGCATCACGCTGGCTACAACCATGGGTCCCGGACTGCATGTCGATTCGTCGATCGTCCGCGACTTCATGGAAGCATAAGTAGCGCCAACTAAATAGCACCAGAGAAAGCCGGTGCCCATTCTCTTCAGGGGATGAGCCCAAGGGGCCAAAAGGCCCGCCCGCCGAGGTGAGATGAAGGAAGCGATGCCCCGCAAGGCGGCATCGGGTCCGGCAGTCTGCCTCACGGGGCAGATTTTTTTATTTTGCCGGGAGGTGAGAGATGAAAAAGGAAGACAAGCAGGCCAAGGTGGCCGAACTGGCCGACAGGGTCAAATCCAGCACCGCCATGCTCGTCGCCGACTACCGCGGCATTTCCGTGGCCGAAGCCCGCGCTTTGAGGACCGACATGCGTGAGGCCGGCGCCCACTTCGAGGTTACCAAGAACACACTGATGATGCGCGCCGTCGACGAAGCCGGCGCCGCCGAGCTCAAGGAATATCTGGTGGGGCCGAGCGCCGTCGCTTTTTGTGATGCGGACGCGGTCGCGCCAGCCAAAATACTGGTCAAGTACGCCAAGGAGTTAAAGCCGCTCGATATCAAGGGCGGCCTGCTCGAGGGCAAGCTCATCGACGTCGCCAAGATCAAGTTTCTGGCATCGCTGCCACCACGCGAAGTGCTGCTGTCGCAGTTGCTGGGCGCAATGCAGGGTCCGATCCGCGGCCTGGCGACAGTCTGCGCCGGTCCCATCCGCGGGTTGGTGACGGTGCTGCAGAGGGTTCAGGAGCAGAAAGAAGCGGCTTAGGGCCGGATGGGATTTACTCCCTTGCTCCCGGCGATTCGCGAGGAGCCCGGTTCTCAACAAGATGTTAGGTGGCGCGAATAGAAGGTCGCTACGGGAATAAATCCCATCCGGCCCGCGCGTCTCATTCAAATAGTAAATTCAGGAGGAAACATGGCAGTTGATACACTCATAGAAGAAATCAAGAAGCTCAGCGTGACCGAGCTGGCCGAGCTGGTCCACGCTCTGGAAGACGAGTTCGGCGTCAGCGCCGCCGCCCCCATGGCCATGGCCGCCGCACCGGCAGCCGGCGGTGGCGAAGCCGCCGCTGAGGAAGAGCAGACCGAGTTTGACGTCGTGCTCGCCGCTGTCGGCGACAAGAAGATCCAGGTCATCAAGGTCGTCCGCGCCGTCACCGGCCTGGGCCTCAAGGAAGCCAAGGAGGTCGTTGACAGCGCTCCCAAGCCTGTCAAGGAGAAGGTCACCAAGGAAGAGGCCGAGGACATCAAGGGAAAGCTGGAAGAAGTCGGCGCCACGATCGAAGTAAAATAGCACAAAGGATCAGAAGCACTGCGGCGTTCCGGGAACCGGACGCGGCCTGAAGCAAAGATAACGTTCTGAAGCTCACGGGGCGGCGCTGCCGAAGGCAGCGCCGCCCCGATTCTTATTCACCGGCTCTTATCCCCCGGGAGCTTGATTTCCGCGAAAGATTTCCGCATGAAATCTTCCAGGTTTTCTGCTGCCGCACGCCGCAAATTTTCTGATGCGGTTGACTTCATACCACATCTTTGGTTTTGCGGATTATTGGGTAATAAAGGGATTGAGGGCTAAAAGGATGTATAATTTTTTATTGTATGCTAATTTATCGAAGTTTAAATATTAAACGGTTGGTCCAATGGCGATAAACCCGATCGATATCCCTGAGGAAGACGCGGATCATCCGGTTCCCGAAGGGCGGACTCCGCTGGCCAAAGTCAGGAACTATCTGGCGGACCGCCGCTCGGCCCTCTCCGATCAGCGCACGGCCATGTCGCGGGGGCGTACCGGTCTGGCATTCTTTCGCACGGGCATAGCCCTGGTGACGATAGCCGTCACCCTGCTGAGGACGTTTGGCTCCGGCCTCTTCCTGCCGGTTGACCTGCTGCTTATGGCTGGTGGGGCCGCGGCCATCTACGACGGACTGGTTTGGTACCTGCCCGTGCGCCGTGACGCATCCAGGGACCTTGACTACATCCCGCCGGCACGGCCGCCGGGCATATCGGTCTTGCAGGTGGAAGACGAAGGCGAAAGCGGTCTGCCGGGATTCAGGCGCAGCGCCACCGTCACCGACGCCGAAACCCTGAGGGCTGGCTGGAGCAACCTCAGCCCGGTCGAGCGCAGGCGTTTCCTCGCCAACGATCGCACCGACCTGGCCGAAGAACGGACGAATCTTTCTTCCCTGAGGACGACCATGGCCAAATCACGAATGGGCCTGGCTTTCACGCGCTCGGGCGTGGCCTTCGCTGGCCTCGGCATCGCCCTGGTCAGGAAGCTGCCGGCCACCGGCTGGAACTATTTTGACTATTTCCTCATCGTTGTCGGCACCCTGATGGCCCTGGAGGGTTTCTTCTGGTACCTGCCCGGCTACCGCGCCGGCCTCGAGAGCCTGCGCCGTTTCAAGCGTTCGCTGCAGGAGCCGGGCATCTGGGACGAACTGTTCCCGCCACTGAGGACTTCCCGCGGCAGCTATCCGCCGCTCAAGGCATCACAGGCGCCAGGCATCTGGGGGACCACCGGCCTGGCGCTGGAGCGCACGGTGCTGGCCGACCGCCGCAACCTCATGTCGCGCCTGCGGACGGTCATGGCTTATTCGCGCACCGGCCTGGCCTTCGTGCGAACTGGCATGAGCATCTCGGCTGTGGGCGCCGGCCTGATCGCCTTTCTCACGGTCAGTCCCGTCTGGGGGATCTTCGACATGGCGCTGATCCTGACGGGCGCCGTCCTCATCGCCGACGGCCTGCGCTGGTACCGCTACTCGGAGAGAACCCGCCGCCAGTTCCCTTACTGTTACGGCGATCTGGAGATCAACCTGCCCGATTACGGCAAACCCCGCGGCAGATGGGGCAAGGTGGTGTTCAGCCATGACGACCTCTAACCCGGGCAATCACATAGGGAATGCAGAACCGGGAGCCGCGATGGCGGACCCGGAAACAATCGTGTACGACGAGCGGCTGCCGGTGCCGCCCGAGCTGCTGGAGGGCCTGGATCCCGAAGCGCTCTCACGCGAGCTGATATTCCCGGTCTTTCTGGAAGGCGGGACCGTCGTGCTGGCTGCGGCGGATCCCGGCCGGGTCAAACCGGCTGAGATCGCCAGGATCGCGAAAGACGCTCCCTACGAGCTGCGGCGGGCGCCGGCCGGGGACATCCGCTGGTACATCGAGGATTATCTGAGCGACCGTCCCGGCAGGATCATCGGCACTGAGCGCACCGGACTGGCTTTCTGGCGCAACACCATGGCTGCCTGGCGGACAAGGATGGCGTGTTACCGCAACGATCTGGCCAAGGCGAGGGTCTCGCTGAGCATCCTGCGCTGGGGCCTGGGCTTCATCACGGTCGCCAGCGCCTCGGCAGTCCTCGAGCTCAACCTTTCCTTGACCACGTTGATGTACTGGAGTCTGCTGGTCGCCGGAGCGGCGGTCACCGTGCTGGGCCTGTTCCATTACCTGCGCATCCGCCGTTCGATGATGAAGGCGCCAGGGCCGCAGACGCTGGTGGAAGTCACCACCGCCACGGTCAGCTTCCTTGAGAACTACGAACTGCAATGTACGTTCCGGCCTGCGGTCAAGGGGACCATGCTCTCGCGCCTGGCTGAGTTTCTTCCCAACTATTGCAGTGTCCTCAGGCCCGAGCCCGCCAGCCGCGAGCGCACCCACCTGGCGCGCGAGCGCGACATGCTGGCGGCGCATCGCACCCTGGCCGGCTGTTACCGGACCCTTTACGCCCGTGGGCGGACCGGGCTGGCCTTCATCAGGACGGGAATCGTCTTTTTGGGAATCGGCGCCGGCCTGGTGCAGTACTTCCAGGTGAGTCCGGTGGCGCTCTGGGGTCTGCTGCTCATAGCCGCCGGCGTGCTGATGATCGTCGATGGACTGCTCTGGTACGTGCCGGCCCGCAAGGAAGAGCCGGATCTGCGGCGGCTGATGACTACTCCGGCGCGCCAGGCATGAAAGCCGGGCCCGGCAGAGACCTTCACGGCTGACATGAAAATCGAACGCAAGATAATTCTCTCCAATACCGTCTACCTGGTGCTCATCCTGATCATCGGGGGCTTTGCCGTGCAGTCGCTCAACAGCGTCAGCGGCAAGCAGCGCTTCCTGGAGATCGCCGACGACCTCAATACCTCCTTCCTGACCATGAGGCTTGCCGAGAAGAACTATTTCCTTTTCAACGACAACCAGGCGCTCAGCGACATGCAGAGCAACATCTCCCAGACCAGCGACATCATGGAATCGTTCCGGGAGGACATCGTTCCCGTGATCGGCGAGCAGAGCTACAACGATCTGAGGAACGGGCTCAATGATTACTCCGCCGCCATCGACCAGGCCGCCTCCACGCATGCGCGCGACGTGCAGACTGCGGCGGACATACGTGAGAAGGGGCGGACCCTCGAGAACACTTCCAACCGCATCATCCAGGTGGAGCGCTCGCGCATCAGCGATATCATCACCCGCTCCAAATGGCTGCTGTTCGCCTCGTTCTTCGCCGTGCTGGTGGCGGCGCTGATCGCCAGCCGTTCGGTGACAAGGAAGATCCTGGAGCCGATCAAGCAGATCGAGCGCCTGGCGCGGTCCATATCCGCCGGCAACTTCAAGAAGATAGAGACGCCCATGCCCAAGGATGAGTTCGGGCCTGTGATCGACGCCATCAATTCGATGTCTGAAGAGCTCGAAGAACGTGAGGAGGAGCTGATCCAGTCGAAGAAGCTGGCATCGATCGGCGTGCTGGTGGCCGGCGTCGCCCACGAGCTCAACAACCCGGTCAATAACATCTCGATGATCGCCCAGACCTATGACGACATGTATTTGAAGCTGAGTGAAGAGCAGCGGATCGAATTCATGCGCAGGGTCGACCAGGAATCGGAGCGGATCAAGGGCATCGTCAACAACCTGCTTGATTTCGCCCGTCCCAAGGAGCCCAAGCCCCGGCGGATCGATGTCAACGCGCTGGTCACCAAGGCGCTGGTGCTGGTACAGAACACGCTCAGCGTCTCCAGCATCGAGACCAGCCTCGACATGGCTGAAGGATTGCCGGACATATTTATAGATGACAACCAGGTGCAGCAGGTGTTCGTCAACCTCTTCCTCAACGCCGCCCAGGCGATGGCGCCCGGTGGACGGCTGTTCGTCAGCACGCGGCTGCAGCCCGAGGAAAAGATGGTGGACATCATAATCCGGGACACGGGGAAAGGTATCCAACGGGAGTATCTGCCCCATATCTTCGATCCGTTCTTCAGCACCAAGGAAGAAGGCGGCACCGGCCTGGGGCTTTCGGTCAGTTACAGCATCATCAAAAATCACGGCGGGAACATCCGGGTCGAGAGCACCCCCGGAATCGGCACGACCTTCACAATCCAGCTTCCAGTCAACCGTAACCAGAAAGGAAACCAATGAGCACAAGGATAATGGTCATCGATGACGAGAAGATCGTCGGTGACATGGCGAAGATATCGCTCGAGGAGGAGGGCTATGAAGTCGAGACCTTCCTCAATGCCGACCCGGCTCTGAAGCGGCTGCAGGAGACTGATTTCGACGTCGTGGTCACCGACCTCAAGATGAAAGGAATCGACGGGCTCGAAGTGCTGCGGACGGTCAAGCAGACGCATCCGGACACGAAGGTGATCATGATCACGGCTTTTGCCGACCTCGACGTCGCTATCGAGGCGATCAAGGCCGACGTCTTCGATTTCTTCCCCAAACCGGTAAGGATCAAGGACCTCAAGGAATCGATCAGCAAGGCGCTGGCGGAAGCTTCGTAATTGACACTCAGGCAGAAAATGCTATCCCTGGTGGGAAGGTATGCCGGCCGCAACGAGGGCGGCACGGTCGACGTGCGCGCGGCCTTTGCCGCTTACAAGAGGGTCATGGACGACAACAGCCGCGCCCTGGAGATCATCACCGATATGGGCGAGACCATGAGCGGCGGCTACCTTTTCGACATCGTCTATCTGCGCAAGGCCTACTCCGACCTGGCCGCGAGCGTGCGTGTCTCGCTGAAGGATTTCAACCAGCTGACGGCCAGGTCATACCCTGCGCTCACGCGCGCCTTTGAAGAGATCGATGAGCATATCGAATCCCTCGTTGCCGGAGACGCCCGGCCGCTGGAGCGGCTGACCGTCCGCTTCGAGGAGATCACACCGGCGATGGCGCGCGAAGTGGGGGGCAAGAATTTTCATCTGGCGGAAATCAGGAACAGGCTGGGGTTGCCGGCCCCTGACGGCTTTGCGCTGACGATCTTCGCCTTTGAGGAATTTATCCGGCACAACCAGCTCGGTGAGGCCATCGCCTCATTGGAGAGCGACGGCGACGAGCCCGGGCGCCGGCGCCGGCTGCGCGAGCGGATCCTTGCCGGGAGCATTCCGCCTTCCCTTGAAAGTGACCTGAACGTGGCCCTGGATTGGCTCCGCAGCCGCTGCGGCGGCTGCAATGTGGCGGTCAGAAGCAGCGCCGAAGAGGAGGATGGTTTCTTTTCCTTTGCCGGTCAGTTCGAAACGGTGCTGGGAGTCCCGGCCGAGACCGCGGCTGTCGGGGATGCATACCGGCGGGTAGCCGCCAGCCTTTTTTCCGACGAAGCCATGGCTTACCAGCGGCGGCTGGGTTACCGGCCGGGAAGTCTGCGGATGGCGGTAGGCTGCGTCGCCATGGTCGATGCCGCCGCCAGCGGCGTTGCCTACACCGCCGACCCCCTTGGCGGCGACGACAGCGTCATGGTGATCAACTCGTCCTGGGGGTTGGGCCCGTCCGTGGTCGAGGGCACGGCTGACGCCGACAGGTTCGTGGTAGAGAAGACCGCTCCCTTCGAGGTGGCCCAAAGGACCCTCGGCAGGAAAGAGACGATGACGGCTCTTGCGGCCGAAGCCGGCGTGCGTGAGATCGACACGGCCGGCGACAGGCGCCACGCCTTTTCCCTGGCGCCCAGGGACCTCGAGGATATCGTCCACAAGGCGCTGGCCATCGAGGAATTCTACCGGCGCCCGCAGGATATCGAATGGGCGCTGGACGCAAACGGCCGCGTGGTGATACTGCAGGCGCGGCCGCTGAGGATCGAGCGGGCGGCTCCGGCGGTGGGTCTTCGGGAAGCGGCTGAGGAACGAGGCCCGCACGAAGCGGGTCCGGGCCAGGCTTCGACGGCCGGGCACAACGTGCTCCTGCACAACAAGGGCAACGTCGTGCAGCCCGGTGCTGTCGGCGGCAGGGTATTTTTCGCCAGCTCCCCGGAGGCTCTCGAGGAATTCCCGCGGGACGCGATTCTGGTGGCCCGGCATGACTCACCCCGCTATGCGCGGGTGATGCCCTACGCCGCGGCCATCATCACCGACGCCGGCAACACCACCAGCCACATGGCTTCCATCAGCCGCGAGTTCCGGGTGCCCACGGTGGTCAACACCAGGGTCGCCACCACCGTGCTGAAGCCCGGCGCCGAGATCACCCTGCAGGCCGGCGAAGACGGCAGCATGACCGTCTATGAGGGGATCGCCCGCGAGATCATCGACGAGCAGCACGACACCTTCCTCAAACTCGAGGAGCTGTATGAGTTCCGGCGCCGCAAGTTCGTGATGAAATACATCACGCCTCTGAATCTGGTCAACCCTTTCACCGACGACTTCGCTCCTGAGAACTGCCGCACCATCCACGATATCCTCAGGTTCATCCATGAAAAATCGATGCGGGAACTGATCGAAGCCTCGAGGCACGCCGAGCGCGGGCCGGCGCTGAAACGGCTGGACATCCCGTTCATGGATAACATCCACGTGATCGATATCGGCGCCGGACTGGCTGCCGGCGCCGGCGACGTCATCGGCGTCGACGAGGTGGCCTCGGTGCCGCTGAGGGCGATACTGGACGGCATGTCTTTTCCTGGCGCCTGGCGCAAGGGAGGGGTCCCCATCAGCATCTCCGACTTCTTCACCGCCAGCATGCGCACGGGCTCCCTGCTCGAAGATGTCGATATCAACCTGGCTGTGATCTCCCACTTCTACATGAATCTGGCCGTCCGTTTTGGTTACCACTACACAGTCGTCGACTGTTTTGCCAGCCAGCGGGCCGCCAGCAATCACATATATTTCCGCTTCCTCGGAGGCGCAGCCGACCTCTCCAAGCGGCTTCGCCGCATCGAGATGCTGGAGATAATCCTCGACCATCTCGGGTTTGCTTCCCGGGCCAAGGGCGATCTGATCACAGCCACGATCACGAATATCAGCCAGGAGGAGACAGTGCGCCTGCTCGACCAGGCCGGCCGGTTGATGGCCTTTACCCGCCAGCTGGACGCCATGCTGACCAGTGATGGCGCCGTAAAAGAGTATGCCCAGAAGTTCATCGAAGGCGATTACGAGCTGTTTGGATAACGGCGTCTAGGGGTTTTCCCCGAAGAATTGTCTAAGGCCTTTCCTGTTGACGTCCGGGAAACGGTTCCTGGAAACGGCTCCGCCCCGTGTTTCAAACCCCGCCCACCGGGTACCGTAAAAATTATGCGGGCCGGGCCGCGAAGGACACATTCTGAAATAAATCATTTGGGTTACCTTGCTTCCGAAAACCCGTTATGTTATATTTCCTTGTTCGTGCCTCGGCACGTTCCTATTACCCTGCAATAATCCCATCCGCGAGGGGTGAGCCTTTTGGAGCAACTGTCTGACTACGCTGTAAGTCCCCGCCCACGGAGATCCTTCTCCAAACTCGAAAAGATTTTAGAGGTCCCCAACCTCATCGATATTCAGAAAAGTTCCTACGAGTGGTTCCTTGATGAAGGCGTGCGCGAGACCATCGCTGACATCTCACCGATCGAGGACTACACCGGCACTCTGGCCGTCGAGTTCGGCGAGCATCATTTCGAGCCCCCGACCAGCAGTATCGAGGAGTGCCGCGACAAGGACGGCAACTACTCCGCCCCGCTGTTCATGACCGTCCGGTTCATCAACAAGGAGACCGGCGAGATCCGCGAGCAGTCGGTGTTCATGGGCGACTTTCCCATGATGACCGAGTGGGGAACCTTCATCATCAACGGCACCGAGCGTGTCGTCGTCACCCAACTGGTCCGTTCCCCGGGCGCTTATGTCATGGAGCCCAAGGACTCGGCCAAGCAGATGTTCATCGCCAACCTCATGCCCTCACGCGGGTCCTGGCTGGAGCTCGAGATCGACAAGAAGGGCATCGTCAATGTCCGCATCGACCGCAAGCGCAAACTGCCGGTGACGGTGCTGCTGCGCGCGCTGGGTTACGGCGGCGATGACGACATCCGCAAGCTGTTTGCCCTGGAGAAGAAGACCAGGAAGAAGGACGGCAAGGAAGAGACCGAATGGATCTGGGGCAAGGGCAAGAATTCCATTTACATAGACAAGACCCTGGACAAGGACACTACCGAGAGCCAGGAAGCGGCGCTGGTGGAGCTGTTCAAGAAGCAGCGCCCGGGCGAGCCGCCCAGCCTGGAGAGCTCCAAGTCGCTGATCAAGGCGCTCTTCTTCGACCCCAAGCGCTACGACCTGACCAAGGTCGGCCGCTATAAGCTCAACACGCGCCTCGGCCTCAATGTGAAGCCGGACGTTCGGACGCTGACCAACGACGACATCCTCGAGCTGATCCGCGCTCTGCTCATCTTGCCGGAGAAGCTGGAGATCCCCGAGGATACGGTCGATTTCGCGGCCGAGGCCAAGGGAATGCCCCGCGAGGAGATCACCCACGACCTCGACGAGTACGAGCATTTCGGCAACCGCCGGCTGCGCACCGTCGGCGAGCTGGTGCAGGAAGCATTCCGCATCGGCCTCTACCGCATGGAGCGCGTGGTCAAGGAGCGCATGACCACCGAGGACGTCGACGCTATCACGCCTCAGCATATTATCAACATACGGCCCGTGGTCGCGGCGCTCAAGGAGTTCTTTGGCTCCTCACAGCTGTCGCAGTTCCTGGACCAGACCAATACCCTGGCCGCCCTGACGCATCGCCGCCGCCTGAGCGCCCTGGGCGCCGGCGGCCTGACGCGTGAGCGGGCCCCGATCGAGGTCCGCGACGTGCATCCGACCCACTACGGCCGCATGTGCCCGATCGAGACTCCTGAAGGCCCGAACATCGGCCTCATCGGCTCGCTCTCGTCATTTGCCACGGTGAATGAGTTCGGTTTCATCCAGACTCCTTACCGCAAGGTGGAGAAGGGCAAGGTCACCACTGAGATCGTTTACCTGGACGCCAGCGAGGAAGACAAGTACGTCATCGCCCAGGCCAACGCCGAGTTCAATCCCAAGACCGGCAAGTTCCCGGACAACATGAACGTGCTGGCCCGTACCCGCGACGGCGAGGTAGTAACCGTCAAGCCCAAGGAAGTCGACTTCATGGACGTCTCGCCGCAGCAGATCGTTTCGGTGGCGACAGCGCTGGTCCCCTTCCTCGAGCACAACGACGCCAACCGCGCCCTGATGGGCTCCAACATGCAGCGTCAGGCGGTGCCCCTGCTGGTATCCCAGGCGCCGCTGATCGGCACCGGCATCGAGTTCCGCGCCGCCATCGACACCGGCGACGTCATCCTGGCCAAGAACTCCGGCAAGATCAAGGAGATCGACGCCGAGCACATCATCGTCGAGACCAGCAAGGGCGAAGACGTCTACGTGCTCAAAAAGTTCACCCGCTCCAACCAGGGCACATTGATGCATCAGAAGCCGCTGGTGGTCGAGGGCGACCGCGTCAAAAAGGGCGCGGTGCTGGCTGACGGCGCCTCCACCGACATGGGCGAGATGGCGCTGGGCAAGAACCTGCTGGTCGCCTTCATGAGCTGGGAAGGCTACAACTTCGAGGACGCTATCATCCTCAGCGAACGGCTGGTCAAGGATGACGTGCTCTCTTCAATCCATATCGAGGAATACGAGGTCGAGGCCCGCTCCACCAAGCTCGGCGACGAGGAGATCACCCGTGATATCCCCAACCGCAGCGAAGAGTCGCTGGCCGACCTCGATGAAGACGGAATCATCCGCATCGGCGCCGAGGTCAACGCCGGCGATCTGCTGGTAGGCAAGGTCACGCCCAAGGGCGAGACCGAGCTGACCGCCGAGGAAAAACTGATCCGCGCCATCTTCAAGGAGAAGGCCCGCGAAGTGCGCGACACTTCGCTCAAGGTCCCCCACGGCGAAGGCGGCCGCATCATCGACGTCAAGATATTCTCCCGCGACAACGGCGACGACCTCGCCCCGGGAGTCAACAAGCTCGTCCGTGTCTACGTGGCCAAGAAGCGCAAGATCGCCGAGGGCGACAAGCTGGCCGGCCGCCACGGCAACAAGGGCGTCATCTCCAAGATCGTCCCCGAAGAGGACATGCCGTTCCTCGAGGACGGCACGCCGGTGGACATCATCCTCAACCCCCTGGGCGTTCCTTCCCGTATGAACATCGGGCAGATCCTGGAGACGCACCTGGGCTGGGCCGCCTCGCGCGGCTGGGACGACGGCAACGGTTTCCGGGCGCCGGTACACGTGGCGACGCCGGTATTCGACGGCGCCAGCCTCGGCGAGATCGAGGAAGCGCTGATCAAATGCTACGAGCACGACCCTGAGAAGAAGATCACCTATTCCTATAACAACGACGAGCCCAATCCGGCCGCCGGCAAGGTGAAGCTGTTCAACGGCCTCACCGGCCAGCCGTACGGCGACAAGATCACCGTGGGCTATATGTATATCCTCAAACTTCTGCATCTGGTGGACGACAAGATCCACGCCCGTTCCACCGGTCCCTACTCGCTGGTCACGCAGCAGCCATTGGGCGGCAAGGCCCAGTTCGGCGGCCAGCGATTCGGCGAGATGGAGGTCTGGGCGCTGGAAGCATACGGCGCCGCCCACACGCTGCAGGAGATGCTGACGATCAAGTCCGATGACACCATCGGCCGCGTCAAGGCCTACGAGGCCATCGTCAAGGGCGAGAACATCCCCGAGCCCAACATCCCCGAGTCGTTCAAGGTGCTGCTGAAGGAGATGCAGAGCCTGGGGCTCGACGTCGGTATCGAGACCGAAGCCGGCGAGAGCGTCGAGATGATCGAGGAGGACGACGAGCTCCGCCGCGCCGCTGAAGAGCTTGGCATCGACCTGTCGCAGGGCCTGAAGAAAAAGGAAGGCCCCGGCGTGGAGGGAGAAGCCGAAGAGGCGGCCGAGCTGCTGGCGACCGATCAGGAGCTGACGGTGGAAGGGCAGGCTGAAGAGGGAGCCGAAGAGGAAGCAGAGGTCGAAGTAGAATGAGACACATACTTGATAACACGCCGTTTAATGATATGGCGGCAGCAGATATTCCCAGACAAAATTCCAGACTCCGGGAGGAACGTTGCTAGACATCAATAACTTTGATGCCATCCGGATCGGACTGGCTTCGTCCGACAAGATCAGGGCCTGGTCTTCGGGTGAGGTCACAAAACCCGAGACCATCAATTACCGTACCTTGAAGCCAGAGAAGGACGGCCTCTTCTGCGAGCGCATCTTCGGTCCCACCAAGGATTGGGAATGCTATTGCGGCAAGTACAAGCGTGTCCGCTACAAGGGCATCATCTGCGAGCGCTGCGGCGTCGAGGTGACGCGGTCGAAGGTGCGCCGCGAGCGCATGGGCCACATCGACCTGGCGGCTCCGGTCTCCCACATCTGGTTCTTCAAGGGCGTGCCTTCACGCATGGGTTACCTGCTGGACATCGCACCCAAGGAGCTGGAGAAGGTCCTCTACTTCGCCGCCTCGATCGTGACCTTCATCGATTTCGAGAAGCGCGCAGCCGACGCCGAGGTGCTCAAGGAAAAAGTAAATGCGTACGTGGAGCAGCTCCACGCTGACAAGCTGGAGCGCGTCGCCGAGCTGGAAGCAGCTCTCGAGCGGCGCCTGCGCGTGCTCGACGGCGAGGCCACTCCCGATGAGATCGAGGACGAGGCCCTGGCCATCTATGGCAGCACCGAGAAGAAGGACCGCAAGCTGACCAAGAAGGAGACCGCCGACAAGCGGGCCGCGATCGAGAAGGAAATAACCGCGGACATCGTCGACACCAACGAATACGCCGAGGAGCAGGCCGAGCGCATGGGCGTCCTCTGGGAGGAATTCCAGAAGCTGGAAGTCCAGCAGATCGTCGGCGACGAGCAGCTCTTCCGCGAACTGAAAGACAAGTTCGGCAGCCCCTTCGGTTTCGGCAGTTACTTCCGTGGCGGCATGGGCGCCGAGGCGATCCGCGAGCTCCTGGAGCAGGTCGACCTCGAGGCCGAGGTCGCTTCCCTGAACGACTCAGTCGAGAATTCCAAAGGCCAGAAGCAGCAGAGGGCGCTCAAGCGCCTCAAGGTTGTGCAGGCTTTTTTGAGCTCGGGCAACCATCCGGAATGGATGGTGCTCGAAGCGGTGCCGGTGATCCCGCCGGAGCTGCGCCCGATGGTGCAGCTGGACGGCGGGCGTTTCGCCACCTCCGACCTCAACGATCTGTACCGCCGCGTCATCAACAGGAACAACCGCCTCAAGAGGCTGCTGGACCTGGGCGCACCCGAGATCATCGTCAATAACGAGAAGCGCATGCTGCAGGAAGCTGTGGACGCGCTCTTCGACAACGGCCGGCGCGGCCGCGCCGTCACCGGCCCGGGCAACCGGCCCCTGAAGTCGCTGTCTGACATGCTCAAGGGCAAGCAGGGACGCTTCCGCCAGAACCTGCTGGGCAAGCGCGTCGATTATTCCGGCCGCTCCGTCATCGTCGCCGGCCCGAACCTGAGGCTGCACCAGTGCGGCGTCCCCAAACTGATGGCGCTGGAACTGTTCAAGCCGTTCATCATGAGCCGCCTGGTCGAGCGCGACCGGGTGCAGAACATCAAGGCCGCCAAGAAGATGGTGGAGAGCATGGTGCCCGAGGTCTGGGACGTGCTCGAGGAGGTCATCTCCGAACACCCGGTGATGCTCAACCGCGCGCCGACCCTGCACAGGCTGGGCATCCAGGCTTTCGAGCCGATCCTGGTCGAGGGCAAGGCCATTCAGATTCATCCGCTGGTCTGCGCCGCCTTCAACGCCGACTTCGACGGCGATCAGATGGCCGTGCACGTGCCGCTTTCGGCTGAGGCTCAGGCCGAGGCGCGCATACTCATGCTCTCATCGAACAATATTCTCTCACCGGCCCATGGCCGGCCGCTGGCGGTGCCGTCACAGGACATGATCCTCGGCACCTATTTCCTCACCTACTGCGCGCAGGATGTCAGCAAGCTCGACCCGCAGAAGATGAAGCCGGCGCCCCAGGTGTTCGGCTCCGCCGATGAGGTGCTGCGCGCGGTCGACGAGAAGACCGTCGGCCTGCAGGACGTAGTGCGCCTGCGGCATGGCGAGGAGAAGATACTGACCTCGGCGGGACGCGCCATCTTCAACGCCGAGCTCGACGACTGCCTCTTCGATTTCATGGGCGAGGATTACAAGCCTGAGGAGAGGGAGTTCGTCAACTACACCATCGACAAGAAGAAGATGAACAAACTCATCGCCGATCTGATCAATCAGTTCGGCACCGTGGCCGTAGCCCAGCTGCTGGATGTCATCAAGCGGCTCGGTTTCGAGCACGCGACCCGCTCCGGCGTCACTGTCGGCAAGAACGACATCGTCATCCCGCCGGAAAAAGCCTCGATCCTCGACAGCTATGAGGAGATGGTCGACCACATCTACAACCAGTACGACCACGGTTTCATCACCGAGGGCGAGCGGCATGAACTGGTAGTGGAAAAGTGGCATGAGGCTACCGACAAGGTGGCCGAGGCCATGGACAAGAACCTCTACGAGCTTAATCCGCTCTATATGATGGCCAATTCCGGCGCCCGCGGTAACCCCGACCAGATGCATCAGCTGGCCGGTATGCGCGGCCTCATGCTCAATCCGAAGGGCGAGACCATGGAGCGTCCGGTCAAGGCGAGCCTGATGGAGGGCATGAGCGTGCTCGAGTTCTTCATCTCGACCCACGGTTCCCGCAAGGGACTCGCAGATACAGCTCTGCGGACCGCTGACTCGGGCTACCTGACCCGGCGCCTGGTGGATGTTGCCCAGGACGTCATCATCAGGGAAGAGGATTGCGGCACCGAGGATTACCTGGAGCTGCCGCTGCGCCTCGAGGACAGGAAGACCAAGAGCACCAAACTCAACGACAACCTTCTCGGCCGGGTTCTGGCTCAGGATATTCCCGGCAAGCGCAAGCCGGCCATCGTGGCCGAGCGCGGTACGGAATTGACCACGCGTGTCATTAGAGAGATAGACGAGGTCCACGGCGAAAAGCCCGGCTTCATCGTGCCGGTGCGTTCCGTGCTCAAATGCGAGGCTGAAGTCGGCATCTGCTCCTTCTGCTATGGCCGCAACCTGGCCTCCGGAGAACTGGCCGAGCTCGGCGACGCGGTCGGCATCATCGCCGCCCAGTCGATCGGCGAGCCCGGCACGCAGCTGACCATGCGCACCTTCCACCGCGGCGGCATCGCCGGCCGCGACATCACCCACGGTCTGCCGAGGGTCGTCGAGCTGTTCGAGGCCCGCAAGCCGAAAGGCCAGGCCAAGATCGCCGAGATCGCCGGCAAGGTCGAGATCGTGACCAAGGACGATGACAGCCGCACCGTGCTCATCAAGGGCAAGGACGAGGAGAAGAAATACTCATTCCCCCGCGGCACGCTGCTGCTGATCAAGGACGGCGACAAGATCGAGATGGGGACCCAGCTGGAAGACGGTCCGCTTTATCCGCCCGACCTGGTGGCGTTCAGGGGCAACACCGCCACCGAGCTCTATCTCGTCAACGAGGTGCAGCGGGTCTACCGTCAGCAGGGTGTGGACATCAACGACAAGCATATCGAGCTGGTCGTGCGCCAGATGATGAAGCGCGTGCGCGTGGAATCTCCGGGCGATACCGGCTACATGTTCGGCCAGCTGGCCGAACGCGTCAAGTTCAAGCACGAGAACGAGAAGGCAGTGGCGGCAGGCGGAGCCCCGGCTGTGCCCGAGCAGATCATCATGGGCATCACCAAGGCCTCTCTGGCGACGGAGAGCTTCCTCTCGGCGGCTTCCTTCCAGGAGACCACCAAGGTGCTCACCGACGCCGCCATCGAGGGCAAGGTCGATCACCTGCTGGGCCTGAAGGAGAACGTCATCATCGGCAAGCTGATTCCGGCATCAACCGGCCTCAGGCGCTACC